>JAWWAN010000274.1:0-5619 GCA_033721675.1 Rhodothermales bacterium
CGGAGCACGCTCTGCTACCTGCGGACCGGGGAGGGCCAGACGATCCTCGCCGCGTTCAACTTCACGCCCGTACCGCGCACCAACTACCGCATCGGCGTACCCGAGGAAGGCACCTACCGCGAGGTGCTCAACAGCGACGCCGAGACGTACGGCGGCGGCAACATCGGCAACTTCGGCGAGGTGGAGACGCATCCCGTGCCGTACCACGGGCGCAACCACTCCATCGTGGTCACCCTCCCGCCGCTCGGCGCGGTCTTCATCGAGCAGAAGACCGACGCGACCGTCGCGCCCACGCCGGAGGTCGAGATCTCCACGGTCGTCGAACCTAAGCCGGCGAAGAAGAAGGCAGCGCCGTCAGCGCAGAAGAAAACGGCGGCGGCCCCGAAGAAGAAAGCCGCGCCGAAGAAGACGGCAGAGGGGAAGAGCGAATAACTGATTGCAGAGTGCAGAAGGAGGATTGGCGAGGGATGATCGATCGTTCCTTCGGCGGGGATTGATGGCCCTCTACCTTCTCCGATCGCCAATCATCGATCTGCACGCATCCGTTTTTACCCGAGCAGGTTCTCTTCGTCGGAGGCCGCGAGGTCCTGGTGCACCTGCGCGTCGAGGTCGGTCTCCGGCGCGACGTCCACGGCCCCGGCCTGCTCCGAGACCGGCGCCTGGGGAGGCGCGTCGGGCGGCGTGGGCGGGCCGAACTCGACCAGGTTGACGCGGTAGATCGGCTCCGGCATCTCGATGCCCGCCTCGTCGAGCGCGGCCTTCACGAGGCGCACGGCCTCGCTGCGGACCTTCACGAAGTCGGCCTCGCGCTGGTCCACCCAGCCCGCCACCTGGACCGTCACGTTCGAGTCTGCCAGGGCCTCGACGCGGGCGAAGGGCGGTGGGTCTTCGAGGACGCCGTTCATGGCGTCGAGCGTGCGGCGCGCCTGCTGCATCGCGGCTGTCAGGTCTTCCTCGTTGGCGATGCCGAGCGTGAAGCTGAAGCGGCGCAGCGGATTCCGGGTGTAGTTGACGATGGCGCTCTTGAAGACCGTCGCGTTGGGCAGCCGCAGGTGGTTGCCGTCGATCGTCATCAGCACGAGCTCGCGCGCGGTCAGGCGGACCACCTTGCCGTGGTGCTCCTCCACGTCCACGAGGTCGCCCACCGCGAAGGGCTGCCGCACCGAGAGCAGGACGCCGGCCAGGTAGTTCTCGACGATGTCCTGGAAGGCGAAGCCGATGGCGAGCCCGACGACGCCGGCCGTGCCGAGGACGGCCCCGACGAGGGCGGTCACGCCGAGCACGTCGAGCGCCAGCAGGAGGCCAACGAGGAAGAGGAGGGCGGCGACGGTGCGTTGCAGGAGTTCGCGCACGAGGGGCCGCACGCCGAGCCGCTCGAAGGGCGCGGCCCACCCCCCGGCGAGGCGCGCCAGGAGGGCGAAGGCGAACAGGACGACGAGCGCCACGCCCAGGACGGGCAGCGACGCCACGGCCCGGTCCCAGAAGCTCTGCACCCGTTCGAGCGCGGGCGAGACGCGCGTCTCTACGTCCGTCGCCACCTCCAGGTCGTCGTCCACATAGAGGACGCCCTCGAAGCGGCCGGCGAGGGCGGCGGCTTCGTCGCGCACGTCGTCGTCCGGGACGGTGCCGGCGAGGCGCACCACGCCGTTGCGGACGCCCACGCGCACGGCCTCGAACTCCTCGATGGCGCCGAAGACGCCGCGCAGGCGCGCCGCCAGCGCCGAGTCGGGCGCGGCCTCGGCGCCGAGGGGTGTGGCCTCGGTGGTGTCCGTGGGGGCTTCCTGGGGCGGTACGGCGAGCGCAGCCGAGGCGAGGCTCAGCGTTACGGCCAGCAGCAAAACGCGCATCGGCAACGGAATGGGTGCGGGGTGTGGGGGCAGGCCGCCGGATCACGCGTTCAGGTGGCGGAGGGGCGAGGTGGCGAGCAGGGCTTCCAGGCGGGCGATCTGTTCGCGGGTGGAGCCCAGCATCCAGCCGGCGGTGGCGGCTGCTTCCGCCTTCGCTTTCCACTGTGCTGCGGCAGCCTCGTCTTCGAGGCCGACGGCGGCTTCCCAGAGGGTCGCCAGGATCCAGTAGTGCTCGTCGTCGCGCTCGACGGCGTCCTCCAGCAGGGCCTCGCAGGTGGCGGCCACGTCCTGCCGGATGCGGCGGGCCAGCACGAAGTCCGCGACGGCGTCGGCGGGCCTGCCGGCCTCGTCCGCTTCCCGGGCGCGGACGTTGAGCAGGTAGGCCCAGTTGATGCCGTTGTAGTAGTCGTTGCGCAGCGAGTATCCCTTCTGGTAGGCGTAGATCGCCTCGTCGAGGTCGGCCGGCTGCTCGTTCAGGTCCCAGAGCCGTTTGTGGACGGCGCCCCAGAGGCCGAGCGTTTCGGAGTCGTTGGTTTTCACGGGCTCCAGCGTCAGGAGCATCTCGGCGGCTTCGCGGAGCGCGGCTTCCTTCGTGGGCTGCTCGCTCTTGTAGGTCGCCAGCGCCATCTGCTGCACCACGTAGGGGTCCGCCGCGCGCGCGTCGTCGCCCCGCTGCATGTCGTGGACGGTCTTGAAGAGCGCCCTCGCCGTGCCGAAGTCGCTCTGCGTCATCGCCCCGTGGGCCTGGTCGAGGAGGACGCGCAGCGTCGCCTCGGTCTGTGCGGTAGGGGCCGCCGCCGGGGCCGCCGCCACGATGGGCGCCACGTCGGCAGGCTGGGCCGGGGCATTCGGTTGGCCGAGGGCGGGGGGATTGAGGTCGGGCAGGAAGGTGTAGAGCGGGCTGTCCACGGCGTCCTCATTGGCGAGGATCGTCTGGATGGCTTCGGCCAGCTGCTTCGAGAAGGACTCGGCTTCGCGCCGCCCGAGGTCCGGCCCGAGGTGTTCGTAGGTGCGGATCGCGTTGCGGTTGACGTCGAACTCGAAGTGCCACTGCTTCTCGGCCACGATGATCGTGGTGCGGGGGCGCAGGGCATGGCGCACGCCGAGCTCGTAGGCCGCGTTGACGTTCGAGGTCGAGAGGTCGGCGATGACGAGGTCCGCGTTGAGGATCTGCTCGTACATCGGCTTGTCGATGACGCCACTGTGCTGGATCGCGTCGGCGCGGATGCATTCGAGGCCGGCGGCTTCCACCGCGTCTTTGATGACCTCGTACGAGGCGTCGAGGTCGAGCACGCGGCCGGTGCGGAAGTCGGTCTTCTTCCCGAAGCCCTGGACCACGAAGCAGGTTTTCTTCTTCTCGTCAGGCATGGCGGACCTCCGTAACATGGGCATGGCATCGAGGGCGCGTGGCGTGCGCGAACCGCGAATGGTAATCCTCTAGGACGCCGCGCCGAGCACAATATACCGCACCGAACAATTGTGCACAGGCCGGGTACGTTCGGTGCCGCCCGTCGTGCTCACCCGCCGGCCGATCCGATGCCTGCGCCTGCCATCGCCGAGAAGACCTACTGCCTCGACGTCGAGTACCAGGGCGTGCCGCGCCTGATCGCGTGCGGAGCGATCGAGACGGCGGCGGGGCTGCTGCTCGTCGATCCCGGCCCCACGGCCTCGCTCGATACGCTCCGCGCGGCGCTGGCCGACCACGGCGCGACGCTCGCCGACGTCCACGCGCTGCTGCTGACGCACATTCACCTCGACCATGCCGGCGCGACGGGCACCATCGTGGAGGCCGCGCCGCACGTGCAGGTCTACGTCCACGCGCGCGGCGCGCGCCACCTCGTCCGCCCCGAGCGGCTGCTGGCGAGCGCCGCCCGCCTCTACGGCGACCAGATGGACGCGCTGTGGGGTGCCTTCCTGCCGACGCCCGAGGCCAACGTCCACGCGCTCGACGGCGGCGAGACCCTCCGGATCGGGGGGCGCCGCTTCGCCGTGGCTTACACGCCGGGGCATGCCGTCCACCACGTCAGCTACCTCGACGAGGCTACCGGGACGGCGTTCGCCGGAGACACCGCCGGGATGCGGGTGGCCGGCGTCGATTTCATCGTGCCCGTGGCGCCGCCGCCGGACGTGGACCTGCCGGCCTGGCACCGCAGCCTCGGCGTGCTCCGCGCCTGGCGCCCCGCGCGCCTGTTCCTGACCCATTTCGGGGCGTCCGAGTCCGCCGAGGCACACCTCGCCACGATGGCCGAGAAGCTCGACGCCTGGGCGGAGGCCGTCCGCCGCTCGCTGGAGGACGCCGCCGACGACGCCGACCGCGCCGCCGCCTTCCACGCGGACCGCATGGCCGTGATGCGCGCCCACATCCCCGAGGCGGATCGCCTGCCCTACGAGCACTTCGGCCAGCCCCGGGCGTCCTGGCACGGCCTCGCCCGCTACTGGCGCAAGCAGGCCCGGCGCGGTGCGGAGGCGATGGGCGACGGGGACGCGCCGAACCATTAACTTCCCCTCCGTTTCGATCCCCGTTCTCCCGACTCTTCCCCTCCCGTCATGCAGCCGCTCCCCGACGCCTATCGCAAGCTGATCGCCACCGAGCTGACGACCGACTTCCGGCAGGCAGCCGAGATCGTGGAGGTGCCGATGCCGGCGCCGGGGCCGGGCGAGGTGATCGTGCAGAATCGCTTCGCCGGCGTCAACGCCACGGACGTCAACATCACCGCCGGGCGCTACGACCCCGACGCCGAGCCGCCGTTCGACCTCGGCGCGGAGGCCGCCGGCGTGGTGGCGGCCGTAGGCAGCGCCGTCAAGCACGTGCAGGTGGGCGACGCCGTGGTGACGAGCACACTCGGCGGCGGCTACCGCGAGTATCACACCGTCGCGGCCCGCCACGTGGTGCCCGTCCCCGAAGCCTCGCCGGAGGCGCTGTCCGTGGTGGTCAGCGGCCTGACGGCCTCCATCGCGCTCTCGGCGGTCGGGCGGATGAGCCGGGACCAGACCGTGCTGGTGACGGCCGCCGCCGGCGGCACGGGCCAGTACGCCGTGCAGCTCGCCAAACAGGCCGGCAACCACGTCGTCGGGACGTGTGGCACGGACGAGAAGGCCGACTTCCTGCGCACGCTGGGCTGCGACCGGCCCATCAACTACCGGAAGGAGGACGTGGCCGAGGTGCTGGCGGCCGAGTACCCCAAGGGCATCGATCTGGTCTACGAGAGCGTCGGCGGCGCCCTCTTCGACGCGTGTGTCGCGGCGCTCGCCGTACACGGGCGGCTGCTCTCCATCGGCTACATCAGCGAGTATGTGGAGGGGCCGGACGCCGTCGAGGCGCCGCGCATCTACACGCGGCTGCTGGGGCGGTCCGCCTCGGTCCACGGATTCTTCCTCCCTCACTTTCGCGACCATTATGCCGAGCACACGCGCCGCCTCTTCGAGCTGCTGGGCAGCGGACGGCTCACCGTCTCCATCGACCCGGTCCCGTTCGAGGGGCTGGAGGCCGTGCCGGACGCCGTCGAGCACCTGCACGGCGGCAAGAACGTCGGCAAGGTGGTGGTGCGGTTCGCGTGAAACGGAGGCACGGGATGCGAGGCGACCCCCTGCGGGCGGCCCGGCCCGACCTGCTCATCCGGTTCAGCCGGAAGCGGGACGGCAGCACCGTCCTCCGCTGCGAGCGCGCCGACGGCTCGGTGACGTGGCAGCGCCGCACGGGGCCGACGGCCGCGTTCTTCGCCGCGCACGACCTCGGCCACTACGCCGTCGAGACGACCCTCGGCCTGGGCTA
>JAWWAN010000275.1:0-5603 GCA_033721675.1 Rhodothermales bacterium
GCGATGGCCCGCCGCGCCCGCGAGAAAAAATATCCCTTCCCGTACCTTTTCGACGAGTCGCAGGACGTCGCCCGCGCTTACGACGCGGCCTGCACGCCCGACTTCTTCGTCTACGACGCCGACCGCCGCCTCGCCTACCGGGGCCGCTTCGACGCCACGCGCCCCGGCCAGGGCACGCCCGACGGCGCCGACCTCCGCGCCGCGCTCGACGAGCTGCTGGAGACGGGCGCCGTGACCGCCGAGCAGTACCCGTCGATGGGCTGCAACATCAAGTGGAAGACGGGGCGCTAGGCTCCGCACGTCCAGCGAGGCAGCCGGTGCCGTGCCTGCGCGAACGCCCTGGCCTCGAAGAGCGCCGCGTGCTACCCGGCCGCCCCGCCTCACGGCCCCCTCACGTCCTATTTCACCAGCAGCATGCGGTGCACCTCTACGAGGCGACCCGCGCGCAGCCGCGACAGGTACACGCCGCTCGGCACCGGCCGGCCTGCGGCGTCGGTGCCGTCCCACGTTACCTGATGGGTGCCGGCCGGCTGCGAGCCGTCGAAGAGTACGCGCACGCGCCGCCCGGCGACGTCGAAGACCTCCAGGCGCACCGCCGCGTCGGGATGCGGCAGGGTATAGGTGATCTGGGTGACGGGATTGAACGGATTCGGGTAGTTGGCTACCGACAGCGGTTCAGGAATCAACTCATCCCGGATCGACTGCGCGAAGGAGGGGCGTCCGATAACCAGGCGCAGGCGGCTCTGCGTCCGCAGTGGTATGATCGTGACCGACGTGCGGCTGTGCAGATCGTACACGGTAGACCGCTCCAGGTCGTAGAGGTGCACCGCGTAGCCGGAGAAGGCCTCCAGACCCTCGATGTAGAGCTCGACCGGCGCCTTGCCCGGTGCCGTCAGCATCAGGTCGAACTGCGCTCCCTCTTCGGGCCACGGCTTGAATTCGGCGGCCAGAGGCATGCTATGGGCCGAGGCGGGGGGGCGCACCAGCCGCAGGCCGGCGGCCTCGAAGTAGCCTGGCGGGCTGATCTGGTCGAGGCCGTCGAATCCCACGGCGGCGGCCTGCGAGAAGCCGGCCCGCGCGGTCGCTGCCAGGAGCCCTTCTCGATAGAGCGACAGCCGCAGCGCCGCAGCGGGGGGCGGCTCCCAGGTCGGGTGCGGCGTGTTCGGGTGGGGGATCTCCAGCGCCTCCCGGCCGTCGACGTTCATGAAGTAGAAGGCCTCGCCCTGCTGCGCCGGGCCGAAGTCATCCGTCGGGGCGAAGTGTCCGTCCCAGCGCCAGAGGGGTTGCGTGATCCCGTTGGCGGCCTGCACGGCAGACCAGTCTACGCGTGCGGAAAACGGGTTGGCGATGATGTTCCAGCCGGGCCGCAGGGTCAGGGTATACGCTGGGCCCAGCGGGGCCGGGGTGGCTGGGGCGGCGAGCGCGAACGGCTGAGGGCTCTGCGTCCAGACGCCGCGACCGGGGCGGGGATAAAAGGGATCTGTGCCGTCGTATTCAACCAGGCCGTCTTCGCCGTCCTGGTAGGCCGTCCAGGACGTGACCCAGGAGGGGATGAGCGCCTCCAGCGGCTGATCTCCTGAACCCGCATGGGCGACCAGCCGGAAGTCGGCGGCCATCCGTGCGCCGCCGGCCGCATGGATGGCCTTTCTCGCGGCATGCAGGCCAGCCCCTGAGAGGGTGGCATTGACCACCAGCGTGTAGGCGGTGCTTGCTGGCAGACCCTGCGCCGGGGCGTCGTCGGAGATGCTGACGGCGATCAGATAGGTGCCGGGCGCCTGGCCCGGCAGATTGATCGTCTCGCTGCTGGTCCCGGCGTTGATGGACTGCGCGACGATACGCCCGTTGGGATCGATCAGGTAGATGTCGCCGTCCGAGGAGAGTCCATTCAGGGTGATGGTGATGCCCGCCTGGGTGAGGGTCACCCGGTAGAGATCCTCGAATTCATCGATGAGGCGGCTGGCGTCATCGAGCCGTCCATAGCCGGCGCCTTCCCCCAGCTCGGCGCTGCCGCGCACGGTGATCGGGGGGGTGCCACTGAGCACCTGGGCCTGTTCGGGCAGGTCGTTCGGCTCCTGCTCGTTGAGCGTGGTCGGCTCCGGCCGGGGCGGCTCGGGCGGCGGGTCGTCGCCGCCGGAGGCCAGCAGCACGGCCCCCACGCCGGCCAGCGCCGCGCCCCCCCCCAGCAGCAGCCACGTGCGTACGCCGCGCTTCTCGCGCTCGGCGGCGGGCGGCGGCGGTTCCGGCCGAGTGGGCTCTCGGCGCATCTCCCGGCGGACGTCCTGCACCATCTCGACGAAGGGGGGCGGGTCCTGGTCGGGGTCCGGCGTATAGTCGGGCACCAGCTCCAAGAGCCTCCGCACGCTCTCGCGCGCCTCGCTGAGCACGTCCTTGCCGAGATAGCTCAGGCCGATGAGACGGTACGCCATCCGCCGCTCCTTCTCGGTGGCGGTGCGTGCGTCCAGGCAGCGGTGGAGCAGCCGGATCGCCTCATCGAACCGTCCAAACGTGTACGCCTGCTCGGCATCGGCGAGCTCGTTCTCACAGGCGGTCTGGGCCAGCGCCTGCCCCGCCGGAGCGACGAATACCGGCCCCAACAGGGCCAGCAGCAACAGGCCGGCGTGGCGGTGGAGTCGAGCTTGCATAGCGAGAGATCCTCCAATCAGTTCTGGTTGCCTCGGAGCGTGAAGTGCACCGGGTCCCGCATGGGGCGTTCTACCACGAGGTGTCTCGTGCCCTCGGTGCTGGTGTAGCCGCGCTTGGTCACCGAGATCTGATGCTGCCCCGGCCGCACCTTCAGCACGCTGGGTGTATACCGCCCCGTGGGTCTTCCATCCAGGAAAATCTCCGCGTTCGGCGGTTGCGACGTCACGGTCACCTCGTACTCGGCGTTGAAGTTGAAGAGCACCTCGTGCGTCGCGCCCGCCGTCACCGTGATGCGCTTTTCCCAGGTGCCGAACGTCGGGTGGACGGCGCGCACGAGGTACGTGCCCGGCGCGAGCGCCTCGCGGTGGAGCTGGTTCGTCCCTTTCGCCTTGCGGCGGTCGTCTACGAAGATGTCTCCGAAGGGACGCACGAGGATCCGCACGTCGGCGAGGGGGGCCGCCTCCGGTTCTTCCGAGGAGGGGGGCGGCGTGCCACGGTCCGTCGGCGCCTGCTTCTCCCGGGGTGCGGGAGGAGGCTCGGGCTCGGGGAGCGCAGCGGGCTGGCCTGGCGGCGTAGTCAGGCGCTCAAACTCCTGGGGAGAGAGGAGGGAGGGTTGTTCGCGCACGAGAGGTTGATCCTGCGGCAGGACGTGGGCGAACGGCCCACTCCCGCCCGGGGGATAGGGCGTCGCGGCACTATCGGCCACGCCCGGCGCAGCGGCGGCGGGTTGATCTCGTGCCCCATCGGATCCGTACGAGGCCCACAGAAACAGCGCCAGCGCTGAGGCCAGGACCGGCGCCCCGACGGCGATGTACGCGCCCAGCGGGCGGGGCCGCAGCACCGCCCGCCACGAGCGGTGCGCTGGCGGAGCCCCGCTCCCGGTCTCGGGGGCGACGCGGGTCTCCCGGCCCTCGGCCAGCCGGGTTCCCTTGATGGCCGAGGCGTCTTCCGCAGCGAAGGCGTCTTCCGCGTGCCGCGTGGCTCTCGGCGCGGCGGCCGGGGACGCGGACGCAGGCGCGAAGAATCGCCGAAGCCGCTCCAGGCCCTTGCCGTCTTTCTGAAGGTCTGCGGCCTCCCCTGCCTGCATCGCCTGGCGGAGTGCTGTACTGAACGCCTGCACGTCCGGGAAGCGGGCGCCGGGCTTCTTGGCCAGTGCCCGCAGGACGGCGCGCTCCACGTCGGTCGGTACCGCCGGCGCGAGGGCGCGCAGCGGCCTCGGCGCCTGGGACACGTGGGCCTGCATCAGCTCGAAGTCGCTCGCGGCCGTGAACGGTACCTCGCCCGTGAGCATCTCGTAGAGCAACACCCCGAGCGCGTAGATGTCCGAGCGCTCGTCCGTCTCGCGCCCCCGCACCTGTTCGGGAGACATGTACTCGATGGTGCCGATCAGATGGCCGGTCCGGGTCATGCGGGCCGTGCCGAGCAGGCGGGCGATGCCGAAGTCCATCACCTTGACGACGCCGGCGTCGGTGAGCATGACGTTGGCCGGCTTGATATCCCGGTGCACGATTCCCTGCGCGTGGGCATGGGCGATGCCGTCGAGCGCCTGGCAGAACAGCGGGAGGGCCTCCCCCCAGCCGAGGGGCCCCTGCCGGAGCAGTTCTTCGAACGTGCGCCCGGGGACGTACTCCAGGATCATGAAGTACTGGTCCTCGGCCTGTAGGAAGCTGTAGAGCGTTGCGATGTTGGGATGGTTGAGCCGGGCCAGCGTCATGGCTTCGGAGCGAAACCGGTCGAGCACGCGGGGTTGCTGCGCCAGCTCGGGGCGGAGCACTTTCACCGCGACGGTGCGCTCGAGCATCACGTCGATCCCACGGTAGACGGCGCCCATGCCGCCCTCGCCGATTTTCTCCTGGATCCTGTATGCGCCTACCGTCTGGCCTGTCATGATCTTCGCTGCGATGCCGACTGGGAAAGGGGCGGTGGGGGGGCGTGGATGGGGCTGCGGCCGGCGCCGGGCCGGCTAGCCCTCGAAGGCCGGGGATTCCCGGGTGGGCCGGAGAGCCCCGTCGTCCGGCAGGGCTCCGTCGTCCGGCAGGGCTCGGGCGTCGCGCGTGGCGCGGCGGGCGGCAGGCGGGGCCGCGTCCGCATCGCCGAGTGCGATCAGGCCGATGGAGATGTTGTCGTGCCCGCCGCGCTCCTTGGCCAGGACGATCAGCGCCTCGCAGGCCGCGTACGGCGTGGCGTCTTCGAGCGCCAGGAGCATCTCGTCGTCCGCAACGAGGTCGTAGAGGCCGTCGGAGCACAGCAGAAACCGGTCGCCGGGCCCGATGCGCAGCGGCTCGGACCAGGTCGTGACGTCCACTCCGGGCCGGGTGCCGAGGGCGCGAAGGACGATGTTCTTGTCATCGTGGAAGCGTGCTTCTTCCTGGGTCAGCAGGCCCTTGCGGACCATCTCCATGACGAGCGAATGATCTTCGGACATCCGGTAGATGGCATCGCCGCGCACCAGATAGAGGCGGCTGTCTCCCACGTGGGCGCAGAAGGCGGCGTTGCCGCACAGCGCCAGGGCCGTGGCCGTCGTCCCCATGCCTTCGTGGGCCTCGCGCGGGGCGGCCTCGTAGATGGCCCGGTTCGCCTCGTGGAAGGCCTGCTCCAGGGCAGCGGGCGCCGGGAGGTCGCTCGCATAGTAGGCGCGGGCGATCACGTCGACGGCCATGCGGCTGGCCACCTCGCCCGCCTCGTGGCCGCCCATCCCGTCGGCGACGATCAGCAGCGACCCCTTGGCCGAGAGCACGGCCGGATCGGCGGGGCGGATGTATCGGACGGCGTCTTCATTGACCTTCCGGTAGCACCCCACATCCGTCATCAGGCAGGCGTCGATCTGGTAGGGGATCCCCTCGGCAGCGTCGCCGGGGGCGTCGCCTTCCGCGCGGGGCGGCGGCTCGGGGGCGGCGGCCCGGGGCGCTTCCTGCCCGCGTGGCCCGTCATCAGCGCCCCGCCTGATCCATCGTGATAGC
>JAWWAN010000276.1:0-5595 GCA_033721675.1 Rhodothermales bacterium
CAGCTCGTCGGACGAATGCATCGCCATCGCGCGGGCGCGGACGCGTTCGAGGGCGGCTTCGATCTCGGCCTCGCGGGCCTGCGCTTCGGCCCGTCGCAGGTCGAGGAAGCGCGTGTAGGCCCGCTCGAACTCCACCGCGAAGCGCCGGAGGATGTCCCGCTCCGCCCCAGTGGGCTCCCGGCGGATGTTGATGCCGAAGCACCCGTACGCCATGTACCCCTCGGCATAGTAGATCCCGTCGGGGAAGCGCGCCGGCCGCAGGTGCTCGGCGCCCCCGACCAGCTCCTCCCAGGTGGCGAAGAAATGCTCGACGTCGGCAGGCGGGATGAAGTCGACGTGGACGGGGTCGTCGCTGGCCCACGCGGCGAAGCAGGCGGCCGTATAGGGCTCGGATTTGTCGAGGTCGTACGTGACGGCTTTGCTGCGATGCACGGGCGCGCCGTCCTCGGCCTCGGTCCACGTGGCCCAGAACTGGTGCTTCCCGGCGGCCTCGTCGGGGAGCCAGACGTAGGAGAACTCGGTGGCGACGCCGAGGGCCAGGAGCTGCTCGTGGAAGACGGCGGACGTGGCGACGAGCTCGCTCGAATGTTGCATGAGCATGCTCTGCGTCCGGATCCGTTCGAGCGCGAGCTGGATCTGCGCCTCGCGGGCCTGGGCTTCGGCGCGGGCGATGTCCACGTACCGCTGATAGGCCAGGTTGAAGACGTTCCTGAACTGCGCCAGCACGTCTAACTGATCCGGTGGCACCGGCTGGAAGGACGAGATACTCAAGGCCCCCAGCCCGATCGAGTAGGAATAGTAGTAGACGGGGATGGCCTCGTCCAGCTTCGGATCGGGGACGTAGCCCAGGGAGAGCCGGTAGGCCCGCCAGTCCGCCATCTCCTCCGCGGCGATCACGATTTCGGCGAAGGCATCGTCGGCCTTTTGCATGTCGCGCGCCCAGGCTGCCACGGTGGGGTTCGTGGTGTAATCGACGTCGATGACCCCGGTGACGCCGTAATCGGAATAGTAGTAGCTCGTGACCGATTCCTTCGCCTCATGGTTGATGATGATTTCCGTGTTGCGAAGCGCCGCAAACCCCAGGGCTTTCAGCTCGGTGAACACGGTCTCGCTGAGGCCCGACAGGTCTTCCGGCGTCCGCATCGCCATGGCCTGCGTACGGACGCGTTCGAGGGCGGCCTCGACCTCGGCCGCGCGCCGCGCCGCTTCCAGGTCGGCGTGGAGCCGCCGGTAGAGGTGCTGGTCGCGGTCGTGCTGGTTCTCCAGGTCGACGCGGTGCCACTCGGAGCGTTCGAGCTTCCGCTGGAGCACGCGGAGCTGCTTTTCCAGCTTTTCGATGGACGGTGTGGTCTCGCTCATGCGTCTTCCCCGATGAGGACCGTGACGAAGGTGGATCCGTGGGTGTACGGCGTCGGCGAGCCCGGGAGCGGGCAGATCTCGCCGAAGGTGTAGAAGCCGGCCGTGGGGACGTCGGCGCCGACGTGCTCCTGGAGAAGCCCGAGCTCGCGGCCTACCTGCGTGCCGAGCCAGGCGTGGCGTCCGGCGCACGAGAAGACGAGGGCGGCGTCGGGCGTGCCTTCGTAGCCGGCGCGGGCGGCCGCGGCCGCCGTCCCGGCCCCGTCCAGCACCTGCTCGCGCGCCGCGTCGCCGAAGCGCATGCGAGCGCCCTCGATCACCGGGTTATGGGTGATCATGTGCCCGTCCTCGGTGAAGTGCGACGGCGCGCAGAGGTAGAACTCCCGCTCCTCGACGCCCTCGGGGTAGATGGCGAACTGGCTGCGCGCCCCGTGGAGGTCCAGAGAGCCGAAGTACTGCATCCACACGTCCCGCACCGGCGTCCCATCGATCTCGAAAATGGTCAGCCTCCCCGCCTTCGTAATCCGGTGCTCGCCGCCCATGGGTCTCCACCCGCTCGCGACCCCGGTCGAAACGCGGAGCGGGCCCGCCAGCAGCAGCACGGTCACGGCGTCCGAGTAGACCTGCCCGTTGCAGAACTGGCGAGCATGCTCGAAGCGCAGCTGGTCGCCCGCCGTGCCGCCGCACACGGGCGTCTCCGGGCCGAGGGCGTCGTGGAGCGCGTCTGTGACCGCCATCACGTCGATGCCGATGCCGTCGGGGACCGTAAGCGCCAGCCGGACCGGCTGACTCAGCCCCTCCTGCGCCGCCCCCGCCGCCCGCCGGGCGGCACCCTCGGGAGTCGCGCGGACCCCTTCCCCGACGCCGGCGCTGAACGCGACGTGCTCCGCGTGGAGGAGCATGAGCACGACCGAGTCCTCCGCGAAGCCCGCCGACGACAGCTCGCCGTGCCCCGTGCCGCCGATGAGCTGGAGGCCAGGGTACCGCGCTTCGACGCCGTCGAGGAGCGCCTGGTGGTCGTGGTCGATGCCGGCGAAGAGCAGGCCCGCCTGCGGTATTTTTTCACCGAGGGTTTCGGCGCAGGCGTCGAGTGCTTCGTTGATGGCGTCGGCGGAGTCGAGGTCTTCGCTGTGCCCGAGGGCGGCAATCATGGGGTTGAAGGTAGGGTGGCAGAAAGACAGGTTCGCGACAGGCCGTGCGGAGAGTCAGGTGGCGGGCAGGGTGACGACGAACGCCACCCCCTGCCCCGCCTCACGCTCGACGGTGAGCGCACCGCCGTGGCCCTGGGTGACGATGTCGTACGAGAGCGAGAGGCCCAGCCCCGTCCCGCTGCCCGTCGGCTTCGTCGTGAAGAACGGCTCGAAGATCTTCTCCCGCAGTTCCGCCGGGATGCCCGGCCCGTTATCCTCCACCCGGATCTCGACCGCCTCGCCCACCCGCCGCGTCGAGACGGTGACGGTAGGCACATACTGGCCGTTGACCCGCGCGGCCTGCTCGTAGACCGCGTCGAACGCATTCCCGATCAGGTTGAGCAGGACCCGGCCGATCTCCTGCGGCACGACCTCCACTTTGCCCACCGCCGCATCCAGGTCTTCCTCGATCTCGGCGTTGAAGTCGGGCGTCTGGGCGCGCTTGCCGTGGTAGGCCAGATCGACGTACTCCGCGACGAGCGCGTTGAGATCGACCGTCTCGCGCTCACGGCTACCGCCGCGGGCGTGCTGCATCATCGCCCGCACGATGCCGTCGGCGCGCTTGCCGTGCTCCTCGATCTTCGCGGCGTTGAGTGCGAGATCGGCGAGGAGGGCTTCGATTTCCTCGGGGTCCGTTTCCTCCTCGAGTTCGCCGACGAGCTCACGGGTGAGGGCGGCGAAGTTGTTGATGAAGTTGAGCGGGTTCTTGATCTCGTGGGCGATGCCGGCGGTGAGCGCCCCGAGCGAGGCCATCTTTTCCTGGTGGACGAGCTGGGCCTGGGCGGCCCGGAGGTCCGCCGTCCGCTCGGCCACCAGCCGTTCGAGTTCCTGGTTGCGCGCCCGCAGCGCGTCGACGGGAAACGACTCGCCCTCGGCCTGCTCAGGGTCTGGACGCGAGACACCGAAATGCGCTATCAACCACCGGTCGTCGACCTGTTTGAAGACGCAAACCAGACGCAACGCAAGTGTCAATACCTCCGCCGCTTCCAGAGGCATATGCATGGTGAGGGTGCCATGCACCAGTCCCACCGTATCGGTAAGGCATTGCGCCCGCTCTCCCGATAAGTAGCAGGTGTAAGGCGGCGCATTGTCGTGCTCACGCTGCAGGAGGGCTCGTAAGTTCTCTAGCCCGATGGCGACCTCGTTCGGACCCGTCCCGATGCCGACGGTGTCCGGCGTGAAGTGCGCGAGGCACCGTTCGATGGCACCCTCGCCACGGCGCACCCAGTCGTCCAGCATCGCGCGCGTAGCCGCGAGCAGTTGGGCTTCGGTTTCGAGGGCTCGCTGTTCGGTCATGATGGGAAGCTGCGGTGGTCGCGCGGTCGTACGGCGGGGGCCAGGGTGCGTGCCGGCGCTCACGCCTCCTCGCCGATCAGGACGGTGACGAAGGTGGTGCCGTGGGTGTACGGCGTCGGTGCGCCGGGCAGGGGGCAGATCTCGCCGTAGGTGTAGAAGCCGACAGCCGGCACGGCCGTGCCGATGTGCTCCTGGAGCAGCCCGAGCTCGCGGCCGATCTGGGTGCCGAGCCAGGCGTGGCGTCCGGCGCACGAGAAGACGAGGGCGGCGTCCGGCGTGCCTTCGTAGCCGGCGCGGGCGGCCGCGGCCGACGTCCCGGCGCCCTCCAGCACCTGCTCGCGCGTCGCGTCGGTGAAGCGGAGGCGGGCATCCTGGATCACCGGGTTGAGCATAACCAGGCTCCCGTCCTCCTGGAAGTGCGACGGCGCACAGAGGTAGAACTCGCGCGAGGTGTTTCCCTCGGCTCCATCCGGATAAATGGCGAACTGGTTGCGCGACCCCCGGATGGCGAAGGAACCGAAGTACCGATCCCACACCTCGCGGGCGGGCTCCCCGTCGATCTCGATGATGGTCTGCCCCTCCGTCTTTGTCAGCCGGTGCGCCTCGCCCATCGGCACCCAGCCGCTGGCGACGCCCGTCGCAACGCGGAGCGGCCCGGTGAAGAGCAAAACCGGCACGGCGTCCGAGTAGACCCGGCCGTTGCAGAACTGGTAGGTCTGCTCGAAACGTATCTGGTCGCCGGCCAGCCCCCCGCACACGGAGGCATCCGGCCCGATCGCTGCGTGGAGCGTGTCGGTGACGACCTTCATGTCGAGCCCCAGCCCTTCGGGGACGGTGAGCCCGAGCCGGACCGGCTGCGTGAGGCCCTCCTTCGCCGTCGCCACCGCGCGCCGGGCGGCGCCCTCGGGGTCGGCGCGCACGCCCTCGCCCACACCCGCCCGGAACGCCACCCGCTCCGAGTGGAAGAGCATGAGCGCGACGGAGTCTTCGGCGAACCCCTCGGAGGACAGCTCGCCGTGCGTGGTGCCGCCGATGAGCTGGAGGCCGGGATACCGGGCTTCGACGCCGTCGAGGAGCGCCTGGTGGTCGTGGTCGATGCCGGCGAAGAGCAGGCCGGCCTGAGGGGTCTTCTCGGAGAGGGTCTCGGCGCACCGGTCGAGCGCCTCGTCGATGGCGTCGGCGGAGTCGAGGTCTTCGCTGTGCCCGAGGGCGACGATCATGGGTCTGGCCGTTCGTTGAAGGGTGGCGTAGGGGTGGCCGCGTCGATGGCCGGTGTGGCCGGAGCACCGCGCAGGAGGGCTGCTTCATTGCAGCCGGGCTATGTCGTCCGGCGCCTCCGGGGGCGCGATCAGCGGACCACGTGCGTTGACCTGCTCGAAGTAGTCGTGCCAGCCCGCCTGCGCGCGGCGCTGCGCTCCAGCATCTCGACCCGCTCCGGGCCGGGCATCTTCCAGGCGGCCCGGTAGCGGTACCCGGCACGGTGCGGGGTGCCGTCCTCGTTGAGGGCAACGCCGCCGCGCTCGGCGCCGACCGTCTCGAAGTACTGGTGCCGTTCTTCGGCGGAGAGGGTGAGCCAGGCAGGGCGTGCGTTCCACAGCTCGACGTACAGATGCATGGGCGACCTCGCGATGGGGGTTGACGGGGGAACGGGACGGTGAAGGGCCGAGGGGGGCCGAAACCCGGCCGGCGTGCGGGGTGGTGGAGCGGCCGGTCCGCCCGCAACACAGTGGGTTACGGCCCGTATCGCGCAACG
>JAWWAN010000277.1:0-5583 GCA_033721675.1 Rhodothermales bacterium
CCAACCGTCAAGTCGTCATTGCGATCTGGCAGGTGAACACCCTGAGCCCATCGAAGTCTGTAGGACTAACGGGGCTCCATGCGCTCGATCCTACGGCCCGCCTGATGGCTCTGGAAGCGGTGCTCGAAACGGCCGTACCTGCCATGAAAGAGAAGGCTTCGCAGCTCTATCAGGAGCCCTTGTTCATCTTCGTCGCCCCGGAGTTTCTCTTCAGCACGGTGGAGGGGCACTTCCTCCAGGAAGAAATCAAGGAACGGATCCGGCTGGGGCTCATCGCGATCAGCAAACGCTATCCCGAGGTGCTGATCGTGCCGGGGACCATCGCCTGGTACAAGACGGTCGAGCGGTCTCCGAGCCGCGCGAAGCGCGCGGGCCCCGCCGCCCCGCCCCGTGACTTCTCGCTCTATCTCGCCCAGTACGATACCGAGGTGCATGCGCCTACCAGATATGCGGGCTGGGCACAGGAAGCACTCCGGGGCTATCAGGAGGATCAACGCGAGCAGTTTGGGGAGCGCCTGAAACGCAATGACCCCGCCCTCAAGATCGCGCGAAATACCGTGTTCCTTCTCTATCAGGGCGATGTGTGGCACAAATACAGCAAACGCCATGAATCACTGGACGAGCACGACCTGTCGCTCGACGTGCCGGGGACGGCCGACTACAAAAACATCGTATTCGCCCCGTCGATCACGTCGCCCCTCGTGCCGCCCATCCAGGGACTCACGATCGGCATCGAGATATGCGCCGACCATGAACATGCCTCGCTGTTGAACACCGGGAGTCGCTGCGATATCCAGATCGTGTGCTCCGCAACGGTCTCGGTCTTCAGGGAGCACGCGTCGTTGAAGCCGACCGGTATCCTCATCCAGGCCGACAGCCAGACGTCAGGGGTCTACCAGCCTGAGCATTTAGGCGCGGGAGACCGGAGCTCGGAGTCGATCCCGCTGCCGATGGAGGAGATCAAGGTACGGTTCGGCACCCTCTACGTGATGGAGCGGAGGATGCGCGTGTAGGGGCCTCCCCGGCGAGCCCTGCCCGGCCGGCGGACGGTCACGCCGCCGCCGAGGCGATCAGGGCATTCAGGAAGCCGCCGAGGATCGACGCCGGCGGGCTCCCGAAGAGGTTCCAGCCGTTGACGACGCCGATGAGGTCGTGCTCCGGCAGGACCAGCAGGAACTGCCCGCCGAAGCCCAGCCCGGCCCAGACCGCCACGCCGTCGCGGTCCAGCCGCCACCACTGGTAGCCGTAGCCCCACCCCGGCGCGTTGACGCGGTCCACCTGGCGGGCCGTGGCCGCCGCGACGAAGCCGGGGTCGAGGATCCGCCGGCCGTCCCAGACGCCGCCCCGGAGGTAGAGGTAGCCGATCTTGGCGAGCTGCGCGGCCTCCAGGTAGAGGCCGCCCTCGGTGTCCGGGTAGCCCGTCGGCGTGGTCTTCCAGTGGTAGTCGTCGATGCCGAGGGGGCCGAAGAGGTGGTCCTCGGCGTAGGCGTCGATGAAGCGGCCGGTGGCGTGCCGGATGACGCCGGACATCAGATGGCTGCCGCCGCTGTTGTAGACCCACGTCTCGCCGGGGGCGGCGTCCATCGGCTGGTCGAGCGTGAACTGGATCCAGTCGGCGCTGCGCTCCAGCTGCAGGGTCGTGTTGGTCTCGTCGAGCGGCCGGTCCTGCTCGTGCCACTCGATGCCGGAGCGCATCGTGAGCAGGTCTTCCAGCGTGGCCCGGTGCAGGCGCTCGTCCACGCCCGAGAGGTCGTAGTCCTGGAAGAAGGACAGCAGCGGTGCGTCCAGCCCCGCGATCTCGCCGCGCGCGAGGGCGACGCCGATGAGGGTGGCGGCGACGGACTTGGTGACGGACTGGAGGGTGTGGACGTCGCGGCCCTGGTAGAACGGGTGGGTGCTGGGGTGGAGGTAGTTGTACGGATCCACTTCCGCCGCGGCGTCTGCGCAGGTGCCGGCGCCGCAGCCGAGCGCGCTCTGGTGCCCCTGGCTGATGGCCTCGTAGTCGTTTTCATAGCGGGCATCGACCACGAGCCGGCCGTTCCGCACCACGACCATGCGGTCCACGTAGCCGTACGCGCCGGCCTGGATCGCGGAGTCGAGCGCGGCGAGCGGAGCGGCGTCGAGGCCCTGCGCCTCGGGCGTCGAGACCGTCCATCCGTCGGTGGGCCAGGGGGCCGGCTGGGCGGCAGCGGGCGCGGCGCCGGCCGAGGCGAGCATCCCGAGGGCGAGCAGGGCGGCCGGGCCGCGTCTCCATGGCGCGTATGGCATGCTGAGGCGTGCCCTCCGGGCGGGCTTCGTGGAAGGGTGCGAGAACGGCTCGCCACTCCGGCGTCTACGAGAAGCTAGGGATCGGCGCCGGGCCAGGCAAGGTCCCCCGGCGCACGCGGGCCGCCGTCAGCCCTGCGCGCGGACCGACGCGAGGAAGGTGTGCAGCGTCTCGAAGTACTGCTCCGGCTGATCCCACCACAGGTAATGGCTGCACTCGTCGATCCAGACGAGGGTGGAGCGGGGGAACGCGTCGTGGATCTGGAGCGCGGTTTCCTCGCCGAGGAAGTCCTGGCGGCCCTGCACGATGAGCACCGGCTTGTGGAACGAGCGGAGCGCCGCGCGCAGGTCGTAACCGATCCGGCGGAGGTCCTGAAACACCAGCGCGTTGACGGTGGGCACGTACGTGCTGGTCTCGGTCAGGGCTTCCACCACGCGCGGCACGTGCTCGCGGTGATACACGTAGGCCGGCGCCAGCGCCGCGACCCGCCGCCGCCGCGTCTGTGCCGGGTCCTCGCCGTCCCGGGGGCCGTCCAGCACGGCCCGTTCCGCGTCGGTGAGGCGGGCGCGCAGGTTGGCGGTGAGCGTGCGGGTGAACTCGAGGTCGATGCCGCCCGAGGCGGAGAGCAGGAGCGCCCGTACGCGCTCGGGATGGCGCGCGGCGTAGAGCATGGCATACATGCCGCCCCACGAGTGGCCCATCACGATCCAGGTGTCGATGCCGAGGTGTTCGCGCACCGCCTCGACGTCGGCCACCATCGCCTCGGCGGTGATCGTCGTGCCGTCGAGGCGGGGCAGCGTGGAGCGGCCCGTGCCGCGCTGGTCGAAGAGGATCGTGCGGTGGTGTGCGCTCAGCGCGTCGGCGAGCGGGCCGAAGTGGGTGCTCGGCAGGCCCGGCCCGCCGTTCAGGATGAGCAAGGGCGGGCCCTGGCCCCGGAGGGTATAGTGGATGCGTACGTCGCCGGCGGGCGCGAAGCCGTGCTCCTGCGCGTGGGCCGCCGGCGGCACGCCGAGCAGGAGCAGCAGCAGGGCCCCGAGGGTTCGGGCATCGGTCATCGGGGCTTCGGGGAGGGTGGAGGGTGCCGGGCCTCTCGCCCCTACGGCGCCGCCGGCGCGCGAGATGCAGGGCGTGCCAGGCTAGTCGGCGAGGTAGACGGTCCGCCCCGTCCGTGCGGAGCGCAGCGCGGCGTCGAGGATCTCCATCACGATCAGGTTGATCTCCAGAGAGGAGAGATCCGGGCCGGGCTCCAGGTCGCCGCGGACGACGGCGGCGAAGTAGGCGAAGGGGTCGTCGTGGGGCGCCGGGAGGGGATCGATGGTGAGGCGGGCCTCGGCCTCGTCGCCCGCCGTCCGCACGCGGAGCCGCGTGCCGTCGTCGGCGTGGACGTAGCCGGTGCGGCCGTAGACCTCCATGTCCTTCCGGTTGAAGGGCCAGTTCCACGACGCCTGGATGATGCCCTGCGCCTGCGGGTAGGTCACGATGATGGTGGCCTCGTCCTCGACCGCCGGGTAGACGTCCGGCTTGATCTGCTGGGTGACGGCCGTCACGGAGCGGGGGCGCTGCCCCTGCATGAGCCACGTGATGAGGTTCGCGCCGTAGCAGCCGAAGTCCATCAGCGCGCCGGCGCCGTTCTGCTCCGGGTCGGTGAGCCAGTCCAGGAACTCCGCGTTGACCCCGATCTCGCGCGGGCCGGGGTGCCCGTCGTGCACGACGATCTTGCGCAGCGGCCCCACCGCGCCGGCCGCGACCCGTGCGTAGGCCGCGTGGACGCTGGGGTACCACGTGGTCTCGTAGTTGGTGAGCAGGTGGATGCCGCCCCGCCGCGCGGCGGCGGCCATGGCGCGAGCGTGCTCCAGGCTCACCGCGAGGGGTTTCTCGACCATCACATGGATGCCGCGTTCGGCGCACTCCTCCACCACCCGCCTGTGGTCCAGGATGCTGGTGAAGACGGTCACGGCCTCGGGCTGCGCGGCGTCCAGCATCTCCTCCAGCGTGTCGTAGACGAGATCCATGGCGTAGCCGTGCTGCTCCGCGTAGCGGCGCGCGAGGGCGCGGTCAGGCTCCACGATGCCCACGATCTCGATATCCCCCCGATCCTCGCGCCCGAGGATCCAGTGGACGTGCGTGTGTACGAGGCCGACGACGCCCACCCGCAGCGGCGGGGGCTCCGGCGCGCGCTGGGCCTGCGTGGGGGCGGGGAGCATGAGCAGCAGCAGAAGGGCACCGGCGAGGGCAGGATGGGCGGCGTCGGGCATCGGCAGCGCGGCGAAGAATCGGGTAGACGTCGGGTGCCGGCAAAGATACGAATGCCGGAGGGCCGCGAATGGCTCTCCGGTGTGGTGCAGCAGCCCGGTAGCGCGTGGCGCCGCCGGGGCGTCAATCCAGCCGCCACTCGTAGACCCCGGCGATCGCCAGGCCGACGAGCAGCATCACGCCCAGCCAGAGCACGCCCTCCAGCAGCACGAGCAGGGCCGGCTCGTGCATCACGTTCCACGGGAGATAAAACTCGAACCACGGCACCATCAGCGCCCAGGCCACGGCGCCGAACCCTACCCCCCGCCGCCACCACGGCCGCCCGGCAAACGCGGGGCGGACGACGCGGTAGACGACCCCGTAGAGCATCCCGAGGGCGAGCAGGCCTACGACGAGGATCCACCAGGCGCCGGCCGCGCGCGGCAGCGGTTCGAGCTCACCGACGACGAACAGGAACTTCTCGCTCTGGTAGGCGGGGTTCGCGAGGAGGGTCTGCGCCGGCCCGAAGAGGAGCAGCATCGCGCCGATCCAGGCGAGGCCGCCCGCGATGCCCGCGCCGAGCGTGCGAAGCACGCCCGCGGCCTGGGGGTTCGTCGTCACGCGGGCCGGTGCGTGGTGCGATGCATCCCCATCCTGCGGGGGATGGAAGCCCCCGGCGCCGTCACTCGGGCTTGAAGTAGGCCAGCTCGTTCTCATAATTGACATCGCCGGTGAGGGCGCCGCGCTCGTGAAGGATCGTCACGCCGGCCGGGCCCATCTTGGACGCCCACCACTCGACGTCGCCCCACGCCTCCAGCCAGTCCGCGTCGGTCACGTCCTCCCTGCCCTGCCACCTGATCAGGACGTGGCCGATGTCGTACGGACCCTCGCCCGTGACGATGCAGGTGGCCTCCTCCTCCGTGCATCGAACATACCCGCTCTGGGTCAGGGTCTCCGACACCTCCTCCAGCGTATCGACGAACTCGAACTCCGGGTCTGCCGACGTGCGGTACGGGCGGGGCCCCTTGAAGCAGGCCCACCCGAGGCAGTTGTGGGCGTAGCGGAAGGAAGATCCTGGCACGGGC
>JAWWAN010000278.1:0-5577 GCA_033721675.1 Rhodothermales bacterium
CGGCCCCCGGCTCGTCGCGGAGGTGTCGCTGCGGCGGCCCCGTGCGCACGCCGAGCAGCTCGTGCCGATGGTCGGCGAGGCGCTGCGGCTGGCCGGGCGGGCGGCTGCCGACCTCGGCGCCGTCGCGGTCTCGCAGGGGCCGGGGTCGTACACGGGCCTGCGCATCGGCGCCAGCACCGCCAAGGGGCTCGCCCTCGCGGCGGGCGCCCGCCTCGTGGCCGTCCCGTCGCTGGAGGCGCTCGCCGCGCGCGCCGCGCCCTTCGCCAGCGCCGGAGACCTCGTGCTGCCCGCCTTCAACGCCCGCCGCGACGAGGTCTACGTGGCCGCGTTCCGCGTGGACGCGTCCCGCGTGGACGCGGGCGGCGCGCTCACCCTGCTGAAAGAGACGGCCGCGCTCTCCCCCGCCGCGCTCGCCGCATGGGCACCGCCTTCGGAGGGCGGCGGCGTGTGGCTTCTGGGCGAGGGCGCCGCGCAGACCGCCCCCGCCCTCGCCGAGGCCGGCATCGAGGCACGCGCGCTGGGGCCGGAGGCCGTCGCGCCCTCGGCCGCCGCCGTCGCCCGCCGGGCCTGGCCGCGCATCGAGGCGGGCGCCTTCGAGGACGTAGCCGCCTTCGAGCCGTTCTATCTCAAAGCCTTCGTGGCGAAGAAGCCGAAAGGCAGTATCTTCGACCGCCTCCCCTCCTAATTCGGATCTCGAATCCGGGAGCGTGGATGGGTCGGCCTCAGGCTCCCCGTCCGAGATCCGGAACCCGAGATCCCCAACCCGAAGATCCGCCGATGGCCTGGTTCCAGCGGAAAAAGAAAGGCATCCTCACCGAGCGCAGTGAGCAGAACGAGATGCCCGAGGGGCAGTGGGCCAAGTGCCCCTCGTGCAGCGAGATCGTCAACCGCCGCGAGCTGCTCGACCATGCCCTCGTCTGCCCCAAGTGCGGGCACCACCACCGGATGAGCAGCCAGCGCTACTTCGAGCTGCTCTTCGACGACGGGCGCTACGAACTGCACGACACCCACCTGCGCCCCCAGGACGCCCTCGCCTTCCACGACCGCAAGCCCTACGGCCAGCGCCTCGGCGACGCCCAGCGCAAGACCGGCCTCAACGACGCCGCCCGGGGCGCCTCCGGCACCCTCGGCGGCCACGCCCTCCACATCGCCGCGCTCGACTTCGGCTTCATCGGCGGGTCCATGGGCAGCGTCGTCGGCGAGATCGTGGCGCGGGCCGTCCGGCGTGCCTATACAGAGGGGACGCCCCTCGTGGTGATCTCGCAGAGCGGCGGCGCCCGCATGATGGAGGGCGCCTTGAGCCTGATGCAGATGGCCAAGACGAGTGCCCACCTGACCCGCCTCCACGAGCAGGGGCTGCCCTTTATCTCGGTCCTCACCAACCCCACCACGGGCGGCGTGACGGCTTCCTTCGCCATGCTGGGGGACTTCCACCTCGCCGAGCCGGGTGCGCTGATCGGGTTCGCCGGGCCGCGCGTCATCCGTGAGACCATCGGGCAGGACCTCCCGCCCGGCTTCCAGAGCGCCGAGTTCTTGCAGGAGCAGGGCTTCGTGGACCGGATCGTGGACCGCCGCCACCTCCGCAAGGAGATCGCCCACATCCTCGACCTGGTGCGCGCAGGCGCGTGACGGGAAGAACGCCTGCCTTTCTCTCCCTGTCATCCCGAGCGCAGCCGAGGACACGAGGCGCAGCCGACTGACGAAGTAATCTCGCCGGCGGGGGGCGCTGCGCCTCGGCCTCGAGACCCGAGACCACCCCGCAGGCCTCGGGGGGACGAAGAGGCGGGACCGCACCGCCCCTCCATCGTGCTTCGTCTTCCGTCCTTCACCCCCCCCGAAGCACGAAAAAGCCCGGTGCCTCAACCGAGGCACCGGGCTTTCGCGTCTTGGGGAACGCGGGAGCGGCTAGTAGAGACGCTCAGCCTCGACGCGCTTCACATTCGTCGCCTTGAGGCCGCGATCCGTTTTCTCAACCTCGAACTCAACGGGCTCGCCGTCACGCAGTTCTTCAAAGTTGCCCAGACCTTCGACGGCGGTCCAGTGTACGAAAACGTCCTGATTGCTCGAGTCCTGCGCGATGAAGCCGTAGCCTTTCTCCGCGCTGAACCATTTGACTTTGCCAGTAGGCATACCAAACACCTTGTATTAGGGTAAGATGGCCCTGCACGTCGCCGTGCCGGGCCGGTACGTTGTGCTGCAAGGAGTCCTACAGAGGACCCCCTCCAATGATCCGCCCCCGAGAACAATTCTTGCTTTCTGCGTATCCTGTGTGCCCCGTCTCCGAAACCCATCTGCTTCCGTCCATGCGTCCGCTTCACTGCCTCCTCTTCCTCGCCGCGCTCGTGCTCGCTGGCTGCGGCCGCAGCGAGGCCAACCGGCCCGGCGCCGCAGCACCGGCACCGGCCGGCGCCGGCGGCCTCGTCTTCACCGCCGTGGACGCGCCGGCCGCGCCGGGCAGCGGGATGCCCAACCTGACAAGCACCGGCGACGGCGGCGTGCTGATGAGTTGGATCGCGCCGGGCACCGATACGGCGTGGGCCCTGCGCTTCGCCCGCCTCGACGGCACGGCGTGGTCCGAGCCGCGCACCATCGCCACGGGCGACGACTGGTTCGTCAACTGGGCCGACTTCCCGTCCATCGTGGCGCTCGGCGAGGGCCGTCTTGCAGCGCACTACCTGGAGAAGAGCAGCGATGCCTCGCCCTACGCCTACGACGTCCGCATCGTGCAGAGCCGCGACGGCGGCGCGACCTGGAGCGCGCCGCGGACGCCGCACCGGGACGGCACGCCCACCGAGCACGGCTTCGTCTCGCTGATGCCCGGCCCGGACGGGCACCTGCGGGCCGTCTGGCTCGACGGCCGCCGGACCGGCGGCGGGCACGACGGCCACGGCGGCGGCGCCATGACGCTCCGCACCGCCACCATCGGCCCCGACGGCGCGCTCGCCGACGAGGCCGAGCTCGACGCCCGCATCTGCGACTGCTGCCAGAGCGGCGGCGCCCGCACCGCCTCCGGATTCCTCGTCGCCTACCGCGACCGCTCCGACACCGCCCCCGAGATCCGCGACATCGCCACCGTCCGCCACGACGGCACCGGATGGAGCGCGCCGGCGCGCGTCCACGCCGACGGCTGGGAGCTGGAGGGGTGCCCGGTCAACGGCCCCGTCGTCGCCGCCGACGGCGCGCGCGCGGCCGTGGCGTGGTTCACGGCCGCCGGAGACACCCCGCGCGTCCGGATCGCCTTCTCCGAAGACGAGGGGGCCACGTTCGCCGCCCCCATCGAGGTGGACGACGGCGCCCCCATCGGCCGCGTCGATGCCGTGCTGCTGCCCGGCGGCGATGCCCTCGTGAGCTGGGTCGAACGGACCGACGACGGCGCCGCCATCCGGATCCGGCGCGTCGCGCCGGACGGCCGCCGGGCGCCCTCGCAGACCGTCGCCCCGACCTCCCCCGCCCGCGCCAGCGGCTTCCCCCAGCTGGCCCGGCAGGGGGATCGCCTCGTCCTCGCCTGGACCGAGGCCGCCGACCCTGCCCGCCTCCACACCGCCGTCGCCGCGCTGTAGCCTCCCTGCTCGCCCCCACCGCCATGATCCTCATCCTCGCCCCCAACGCCGATACCACCTCGCCGGAGTACGACCAGCTCATCCGGTACCTGGACAACCTGGACGGCATCGAGCACCGCACGCACGCCGAGCACGGAGCCGAGCAGGTACTCACCGAGGTCTACCTGATCGGCAACACGAGCGCGCTCTCGCGCGACTACATGGAGAGCCTGCCGCTCGTCGAGCGCGTCGTCCGCGTCTCGGAGCCGTACCGCGTCCTCGGCCGCCACAAGGGGGACGACCGCCCCGCCCACTTCGACTACCATGGCATCCGCTTCGGGCAGGACACGTTCCACGTCTTCGCCGGCCTCTGCGCCGTCGATACGCGCGCGCACGTCGAGCAGATGATGCGCGCCCTGCGGGATCACGGGCAGCGCTGCACGCGCATGGGCGCCTACAAGCCGAGGACGTCGCCCTACTCGTTCCAGGGCCACGGCGCCGCCTGCCTGCCCTTCGTCTTCGAGCTGGCCGGGCGCTACGGCATCCAGGTGATCGCGATGGAGGTCACCCACGAGCGGCACGTGGACGAGATCGACGCCGCGCTGGAGGCCGCCGGCCGCCCCACCGGCGTGATGCTCCAGATCGGCACGCGCAACACGCAGAACTTCGAACTGCTCAAGCACGTGGGGCGGCAGAAGACCTACCCCGTCCTCTTCAAGCGGGGCTTCGGCATCACCCTCGACGAGTCGCTCAACGCGGCCGAGTACCTGGCGAGCGAGGGCAACCGGAACGTGATCTTCGCCCTCCGCGGGATGAAGACCAACATGGGCGACCCCCACCGCAACCTCGTCGACTTCTCGCACGTGCCCGTCGTCAAGCGGCTCACCCGGATGCCCGTCTGCATCGACCCGTCCCACTCGGTGGGCGGGCGCGGGCGCGGGCCGGAGGGCCTCCTCGACGTCTTCCACGTGACGGCCCAGGGTATCGTCGCCGGCGCCAACCTGGTGCTGGTGGACTTCCACCCGGCCCCGAGCGAGGCCCTCGTGGACGGCCCGCAGGCGCTGCGCCTCCACGAGCTCGAACACTTCCTCGAAGACGCGCAGATCGCGCGCGAGGCGTTCCTGAAACGCCAGGCCCTCGCCGAACGCCACCTCGGCGCCGAAGCCGCCGCCTGACCCCTCGGGTCCCTCCCCCGAGGGGAGGACAGGGTGCACTACGATGGAAGATTGCAGAGCATGGATTGGTGATGGATGAGGGAGCACCACACCGGGGTCGTTCTCTCCTTCCTCATCTCTCGCCGATCAGACCGCCGCTGGATGCGACCGGCGCCGCGGCCGGCCTGATCGCCGCGGCGGGTCTACCTCCCCGGTCCCGTTCCCTCGGCGGAGCCTGTGCTGAGCGCAGCCGAAGTGCTCGGGACAAGCCTTATCATGGAGGGGGACTTGTTCGGTTGACGCAATGCTAAATCATCAAGTCCCTCCCCATGAAAAGGGGAGGACAGGAGGGGTAAATCAGGAATGGCAGCCTCGCTGAGACGAGCGCGGCGACGGGTCTACCTCCCCCGTTCCCTCAGCTCCGATCGGGACGAGCCTTATCACGAGACAGGATGGGTCTGAATGACGCCGTGCTGAAGCAGAACCGCGAATGCCATGAGCCGCCCGCCGAGAATCCTCCGTAACCGCAAAGCACTCAAGCAGCATCGACGCCAGTTGCGCCAGCAGGCGACACCCGCCGAGGTGCTACTGTGGCAGGGGCTCAGACGGCGGCAGCTCCGCGGACGCAAGTTCCGGCGGCAATACAGCATCGGCCCTTTCATCGTCGATTTCTGCTGCCCGGAGGAACACCTGGTCATTGAACTCGACGGGTCCGTACATGACGATCCGCTGCGGCGCGAGTACGACGAAGACCGAACGGTTTTTCTAGAGAAGCAGGGTATGCGCGTGCTGCGGTTCGAGAACCGGGCGGTGCTGGAGTACCCAGAAGGCGTGCTCGAAACCATCGCGCTACACTTCACCGCGCCGACCTGACCCACCGGGTC
>JAWWAN010000279.1:0-5568 GCA_033721675.1 Rhodothermales bacterium
CAGCAGCTTCGGGATGCCCTGCCGCCCCAGCGCGTCGGCCACGTCGTGCAGCACGGCGGCCTGCGTCGAGGGCATCATGTTGATCGTCAGCGGGATCTCGAGCTGGCCCGTATTGACGCCGAAGGGGACGGTGGGCAGGACGGCCACGCGCGCGCCTTCGTCCCAGGCGAGGCGGGCGGCCTCGGCGGCGAGGTGGTCGCACTGGATGGTATCGGTGGCGTAGGGCAGGTGCAGGTTGTGCGCCTCGGTAGCACCCCACGGCAGCACGGCGACCTCGTAGCGGGTGCGCTGCACGGTCTTCCAGGTGGTCTCTGCGAGGACGTACGGACGGCCGGGCATTACGGTGGAGAAGAGGAGGAGGGATGGGAGAGGGGGAAGGTAGGGCAAGGCGCTGAGAAGTGCGCTCCCTACGCGAGGGGAAGACAGGAGGGGTAAACAGCACGGGCCATGTCGCCAGGCGGGACGCCGCGCTGGGTCTATCTTCCCGGTCCAGTAGGTCCCTCGCCCGATCCCCCCTGGCCCTTCCCACTTCCCCCAGATCCTATTCTTCGACGATCAGGTCGAGCTGGTAGAGGCGATCCACGATGAGGATGGGCCGGGCGAAGAAGGGAATCGTGACGATGCGGCCGTTGCGGCGCGTGGGCAGCTCGGAGGCGTAGAGGCGCAGCATGCCCCCCTCGGTGGTCTGCCCGAACGTGTAGTCGTGCATCGTACGGTTGCTCGTGGGGGCGTACTCGAACTCGTAGCGGCGCACTACGCGCAGCTTCGGCCCCACCCGCAGCGACACCTCGGCCGCCCCGAGCCCGCGCCGCACCGTGACCGTGGAGGGTGTGACGCCCTTCTGCTCGCCATTGACGAACAGGTAGGCGCTGCGCGGCTGGAAGCGGGCGTCGCCGGGCACCGTCGTGGGGTCGGGCGGCGGCGCGGACGTGGTGGTGCAGGCAGCGAGGCCGACGAGCACGGCCAGGACGGGAGCGAGCAGGCGGGGCCGGAGCATCGCGAGACCTCGGGGCAGGGAGCAGGGCACGCCGGGATGGGCCGCCGGGCGCGTCCGGGTTGAACCGACGAGGCGCATCAAGTTTCCGCGCGCCGCCGGCCGATGTCAAGATGCCGTAACGGCCTGTTGGAATGGCGAGGCCCCGGTGTATCTTGCGCGCGAACCACTCCGCTCCCGCTCCGATCTCGATGGACGCCCGAAACTTCCTCTTCGTCTCCTACGACGGCCTGATCACCGACATCGCGTGGTACGTGCGCCGCGAGGGCCACGCCGTCCGCTACTACATCGAGCACGAGGCCAAACGCGCCATCGGCGACGGCTTCGTCGACAAGACCGACGACTGGCGCGCCGAGGTGGACTGGGCCGACGTCGTCGTCTTCGACGACGTCCTCGGGATGGGCGCCTGGGCGGACGAGCTGCGGCGCCAGGGCAAGGCCGTCGTCGGGGGCACCGCCTACACGGACCGCCTGGAGGACGACCGCAGCTTCGGCCAGCAGGAGCTGAAGAAGCACGGCGTGACGATCCTCCCGTTCGAGGAGTTCGACGGCTTCGACGCCGCCATCCGGTACGTCAAGAAGCACCCGTCGGCCTACGTCATCAAGCCCAGCGGCGAGGCGCAGAACGTCAAGCGGCTCCTCTTCGTGGGGCAGGAGGACGACGGCAAGGACGTCGTCCAGGTCCTCGAAACCTACCGCAAGCTCTACGCGGACCAGATCAAGGTCTTCCAGCTCCAGAAGCGCGTCAAGGGCGTCGAGGTGGCCGTCGGGGCGTTCTTCAACGGGCACGAGTTCATCGAGCCGGTCAACATCAACTTCGAGCACAAGAAGCTCTTCCCCGGCAACATCGGCCCCTCCACGGGCGAGATGGGGACGCTCATGTACTGGAGCGCCCCCAACCGGCTGTTCACGCGGACGCTCAAGAAGCTCGAACGCACGCTCCGCGAGGAGCGCTACGTGGGTTACATCGACCTCAACTGCATCGTCAACGCGCAGGGCATCTACCCGCTCGAGTTCACCGCGCGTTTCGGCTACCCGTCCATCAGCATCCAGCAGGAGGGGATGATCACGCCCATCGGCGAGTTTCTGGCGGCGCTGGCCGAGGGCAAGGACGTCAAGCTCAAGACGCGCTCCGGCTTCCAGGTGGGCGTCCGCCTCGTGGTGCCGCCCTATCCGTACCAGGACATGGACGCCTTCCGCGCGATGTCCAAGGATGCCGCCGTGCTCTTCAAGCGGCCCACGCACGAGGGCATCCACATCGAGGACGTCTACGAGCGCGGCGGCGAGTGGCTCATCACCGGGATGAGCGGCGTGGTGCTCGTGGTGGTGGGCACGGGCACCACCGTGCGGCAGGCGCAGCAGCAGGTCTACAATCGGATCCGCAATATCATGATCCCCAACATGTACTACCGGACGGACATCGGCGACCGGTGGATGGAAGACAGCGACCGCCTCCACAACTGGGGCTACCTGCGCGAGATGTAGCCACTCAGAACGTGCGGTGCGCCCCGCCCGGCCCGATGCGGCGCACGCGCGCCTGGCTGGACGCCGAGAACTCGAGGACCCAGAGCGCCCCGTCCGGCGCCACGAGCCCGCCGGAGGGGGACCACGCGCCCTCAGACCGGTAGACCGTCGTGACCGCGCCCTCGGGCGTGATCTTCTTGACGACCTGCCCCGCGAAGACGGCCGCGTAGACGTGGCCCGCCGCGTCCGTCCACAGCCCCATCAGGGCGTGGCGGTCGTGCACGAAGAAGAACCGCAGCGTCCGCTCGACGAGGTCCGAGGCGAGGCGCACCGGCGCCGTGCCGCCGGGCGCGATCCGGTAGACCGCTGCTCCGACGCCGACGAACAGCGCGCCATCCGGCCCGCGCGTGGCCCAGTGGATGAAGCCGCCGAGCCCACCCAGGGAGATCGAGCGCAGGAGGCGGCCGTCCGCGCGCACGTCGAGGCGGCGCTCGGCGTGGCGGAGGACGTAGGAGCGCCCCTGCCCGTCGCGGACGAAGCCGTAGTCGCCGTAGTCCACCGGGTGGCCCTCGCGCCACGGCAGCACGTCGGTGAGCGCCCCGTCGGGCGTGCGTTTCCAGACGCGGTGCCGGTAGGTCTCGCCCACGTTCGTCACGTCCTCACCGTAGAGGGCGTCCTCCGCGTCGATCCACAGCGCGTGTGTGTGGACGCCCTCTACGGCGACGGCCTTCGTGCCGTCCGGCTGGAGCATCCACACGCGTTCGAGGTCGCTGTAGTAGACCACGCCCCGGCCGTCCATGACGACGGAGACCGCAGGGTGGGCGTGCAGCGTGGCGGGCACGAGGCCGGCCAGCAGGAGGAGGCCGGCCCGGACGGCGCGTGCGGTTCGAGGGGGCAGGGTCATTCTTCCGGGGGCGTCTGTGCGCGGAGGCGCTGGAGGAGGGCGGCGCAGGTGTCTTCTTTCTCCTGGTCGCCGAGGGCGCGGCTCAGGCGGACGCCTTCTTCCAGCAGCGTGACGGTCTGCGGGATCAGGCCGGCCGTGTAGTAGGTGACGGCCAGCTTCAGGTTCGCCTCCAGCTCGCCGGCCGCGTCTCCGCGCTCGCGGTGGTAGGCGCGCAGCTCGGTGTAGGCGGCCACCATCCCGTCGCCGTTCTGCTCCGCCCGGTACAGCTCCGCCAGGTACGAGAGCGTGTTTTCGACGTCGGCAGGCTCGCCGTGCGCGTGCTGGAGCGCGTAGGCATGGACCAGCCAGCGCTGGGCTTCCTCGGCCTGGCCGAGCTGGTGGTGCGCCACGCCGAGGTAGCTCTTGAGCAGGCCCTGGTCCGCCTTGCGGTCCAGCTCGTCGGCCAGCTCCAGCGCGGCGTAGAAGTATGGCAGGGCATCGGCCGGCTGCGCGGCGTCCGAGTAGGTGATGCCGACGTTGAGGAACGTCGAGAGCAGACCGGGGCGGTCGTCGAGGTGGCGGCGGATGACCATGGCCTGCGCGTGCAGGTCGAGCGCTTCGGCGAACCGCTTCTCGTTCAGGCGGGCCACGCCTTCGTTGTTCAGCCACGTCGCGTGCCGGAGCGCGTCGAACGGCGGGGCCTCGGCGGTCTTCGTGTCGGCCTCGGCCAGCAGGTCGGCGAAGAGGGGGGATTCGTCGAGCCGGTCGAAGGGGATCGCGTCCTCGTGCGCTTTTCGGGAGAATGCGGCGAGCTGTGCGTGGCCGAGGGTCGGTTGCTCGTGCTCGGCGATGACGGCGTTGGCGATCTCGACGAGGTCGCGGAGCGCGTCGGGCTCCGCCTCGTCGGTACGCGGGGGCAGCACCAGGATGGCGGCGTCCTGCCGGCCCGCCCGCACGATCGCATCCAGCTCCCACTGCACGCCGGGCGCCAGCGACCGGCAATCCATGACGATGAAGTGGGCGTGGGCGATGAGGTTCTCCACCACCGCCTGCCAGCCGTCGTCGGGCAGCGTGAGGCGCGGCACCACCCCGCGCACCAGCAGGTCGGACGGGTTGGCGACGCCGAGGAGCGGCACCCGGTCCTGGAGCGCCGCCGCGAGCTTTTCCTCCACCGATCCGGGGTTGCGGAGGGCCGTCACCACCTGGCGCTGCTCCCCGTCGATCTCCGGCGTGAGGTAGTCGTAGGCCTCGATCTCGAAGTTGCGCAAGAACAGACCGAAGGGGCGGCGGGTGACCTGGTAGGCCTGCATGATCAGGGCCGCCTCAGCGTGGGTGCGGTCCGACTGCTCGCGCACCAGCGAGATGACGTGCTCCCAGTCTTCGCGGGCCGCCTCGGTGGCAGGGTGGGTGACGAACTCGTGCTCGATCGCCCGCAGGAGCGGGTGATTGTCGATGTGATGGCTCAGCTTCGCCATGAGGTCCTCCGGGATGGGGCGGGCAGGCCTGCCGTCTCAGAGCAGCAGTGCGTACACGATACGGAGCCCGTCGTCGTCGCGCCAGCGCAGCCAGCCGTCGGAGAGCACGGCCTCCGTGCAGGCGTCGATCGTGCGGATGCGCGCCCACCGGCCGCGCACCTCGACCACGTCGAAGCAGTCCTCGCCGGTGAAGGGAAGCATCTCGGCGTCGTCGTCCGGGCGGGTGCGGATCGGGGTCGCGGCGGGGTCCCGTCGCTCGATGGCGAAGACGCGGGTGAGGAACGCGGGCCAGGGGAGGAAGGCGGCGGGGGGGCGGAGCGGCAGCCAGCGCGTGGTGCCGCGCTCTTCGTCGAGGACGGTGCGGCACCAGCCCGCCCGGTGCTCCAGGCAGCGGAGGAAGAAGAGGCCGTAGTCGAGCTTGAGAATCTCGGGCCGCAGGCGCAGCCCGGCGCTGCCGTGCAGCGTGGCGACGTGGCTGTGCACGCCCTGGTCGAAGCGGAGGTCGAGGCTGTCGGTCGGCGCGGCGCCGGGGGCGGGGTAGAGGTAGAGCACCGCGTCGTCGCCCGGCGCGATGTGGACGAACCCCACGCCGAGGGGGTCCGGCGCGGCCTCCACGACGGGTGCGGGCGCGGCCTCCACGACGGGTGCGGGCGGGGCCTCGGCGGCGGCTACGGAGTCGGGTGCGGCGGTGCGAGAAGGCGGGGCAGGCTCGTCTGTGGCGGGCGCGCAGGCAGCCAGCGCGAGGAGGGCGGC
>JAWWAN010000280.1:0-5557 GCA_033721675.1 Rhodothermales bacterium
AGCGCCAACCCGCACCGGCGAGATCCCTCGGCTCCGCTGCGCTGCGCTCGGGATGACAGGGCGGAAAAGGATAAGCGCGGCGGTGGGTCTACCTCCCCTGTCCAGTTCCCTCGGCTCCACTCGGGACAAGCCTTCGCACGGAGGGGGACTTGGTTTGGAAGCGCATTGCAGAGCCATCAGGCGCCCGGCGGTGCTCAGTATCCGCCGTCGCAGGGCAGGGAGGAGGGCTAGAACCGCGCGGTCAGCGTCGTAGCGAGGAGGTGGCCGTTGAAGCGGTAGACGCCGCTGTTGAGCGCGACGGTCGGCTCGGCGCCCGGCAGCGGATCGCGGATGCGCCCGCGCCGGTCCTGCTGGTCGAGGTAGCGATACGAGGCGTTGAGCGCGAAGCCCGGCGCGAGGTCCCAGCCCAGCCCCACCGTGAAGTGGTTCCGGTCGGCCTCGGGCAGCAGCGGCGTCACGGTCTCGTTGGGCGTGGCGGCCTCGCTGAAGGCGTAGCCCGCCCGCACCCGGAGCCCCGGCGAGAGCGCGTACTCCGCCCCGATGCGGAGCGTGCTCGTGTCGCGGTAGTTCTGCGGCGAGACGTCGTCCGGCGCGGTCTCGAAGTCGAGCACGATGACGTCGAAGGTAGACCAGCCCGTCCACTGATAGTCGAACAGGAGCAGCAGCGGCGGCGCGGGCGCGAGGCTGAGGCCGACGACGAACTGGGCCGGCAGCGTGACCTCGGTGGAGACCGCCTGCGGGGCGAGGAAGCTCTCGAAAAAGCCGATGCCGGCCACGACGGCGTCGAGCGACGTGCCGGCGGGCAGGCCGAGCGGGTTGCCCTCGGGCAGCACGATCCCGGTTTCGACGGGCTCGAAGACCGCATCCCCCTCGTACTCGATCGTCACGGGGGAGAGATAGCGCGCGCCCAGGCGGATGCGGTCGGTGAGGCGCAGCAGCGCGCCCACGTGCCCGCCGAAACCGGTGGCGGGGTCGCCTTCGAGGTGGGCGTCGGCGAAGTCGGTGCCCGGCGGGATGCCGAGCTGCTCGAACGTCGTGCCGGGCGGCACGCCGGGCGCGAGCGCCGGCACGGGCCCCAGGTCGATCCGCTGGTTCAGCTCGACGGTGCTCACGACGACGTCGAACCCGGCGCCGAGCGCGAGGCGGTCAGAGATCCGGTAGGCGATGGTGGGCTGGAAGTAGATGGATTCGAGGGCGCTATCGTAGCTGAGGAAGCGGCCGATGAACGTGTCTGGATTCTCCCAGCGGGTACGGAGGCCGTAGAGCGAGAGCACGCCCAGGCCGGCGGCCCAGCGGCCGGCGCCGTAGCGCAGGTAGGCGTGCGGCGCGGGCAGCGCGGCGTCGTCGCCGTCGAACGTCTGGCCCGTCGCGTCGTCCGTGAAGCCGCCGACGGGGCGGATCAGCGTGACGCCGGCACTCGCGCTCCAGCCGGGTTGCCCGACGAGGCCAGCGGGGTTGTAGAGGATCGTCGAGCCGTCCCCGCAGGGAGCGGCCACACCCGTCTCGGCGCGCCCCATGGCACACGCGCTCTGCTCGTAGACGTCGAAGCCCTGCGCGCGGACCCCGCCCGCGGTGAGCGCCACCACGAGACACAGGCCGGCGCCGTACCCAATAACCGAGACGCCGGACGACCCCCGGCGGAAGAAAAGCGAAATCATGGATCGAGCGAGATCTGAGACGAGTAATGCCTGCACAGGCAGCCCGAGTGCGGCCGGGCTGCGCCGGAGTATATCGGCTGGCCGCACACGATGGCAAGCCGGCCCTGCGAAAAATCAGGGGATCGCGCTTCCGAGACGGCCCTCAGCGGGGTTCCGGACCCCCCTCCAGCGGCAGACCCGGGGGCTCGACCTCCAGCCCCGACCCGTCGCCCTCGACGAGCTCCTCGATCACCTCCCCGAGGGCTTCGTCGAGCGCCTCGCCGACCTCCTCCGCCTCCACCTCCCGCAGCGCCGGGCCATTCTGCGGCGCCCGCTCGACCACGACGAGCGCGGCGAAGTGCAGCACCGGCGTGCCGTCGTGCGAGCCGACGCCCGCCGCGCCCATCGGCGCGAGGTGGACGACGCGCCACCCCCGGCTCAGATGCACGTTCAAGTCGTCGAGCCCGTGCGTGGCCTCGGGGCCGGTGCGCACGAGCAGGGCCTTCTGCTCGGTCTTCATCGTGAGGGGTGGGGAGCCGGGCTCCCGGCTGTGAACTTTGTTCGAGGGCCGCAACGCCCCGCCGCCCGGCAGGTTTGTTTCGGCCCCGTACTGTAGCAACATCCTCACAGCCCCTCCTCTTCCATGCGGCCCCTGCGCATCGGCCTCGTCTACGACCTCTTCGAGGCCTACCCGTGGCGCCCCGGCGATCCGCCTGACGCGGATGCCGAGTACGAGCCCGAGGCGACCGTCGAGGCGCTCGAAGCCGCCTTCCGCGCCCTCGGCCACACGCCCGTCCGGCTCGGCACCGCGCGCGACCTCCTGCGCCGCCTGCCCGCCGTGGACGTGGACGCCGCGATGACCATCGCCGAGGGCGCCCATCACCGCAACCGCGAGGCCGAGGCCCCGATCCTGCTGGCGATGGCCGGCATCCCCTGCCTCGGCTCCGATGCGCTCACGCTCTCGCTCAGCCTCGACAAGGCGTGGACGAAGGATCTGGCCGGGGCAGCCGGCGTGCCCACCCCGCCCTACCGCGTCTACCCGGATGCCGGCGCCGTAGACCCCGCCCACCTGCCCGGCCCCTTCCCGCTCTTCGTCAAGCCGCGCTACGAGGGCACGGCCAAGGGCATCACGGCTGCGAGCCGCGTGGAGACGATCGCGGCGCTGCGTGCCCAGGTGGCGTGGGCGGTGGATACGTACCGCCAGGACGCGCTCGTGGAGCCGTTCGTCCACGGCGGCGGCGAGTTCACGGTGGCCGTCGTCGGGAACGACCCGCCCGAGGCGCTGCCGGTGATGCCGCGCGCGGTGGAAGCCGAGACCCGGATTGGCCTCCACGCGCTGGACCGGCGCGGCCTGCCCGTGCGCTCCTACGAGTACGCCCTCGAAGGCACTCTCACCCCCGCCCTCGAAGCCGACCTCCAGCGCCTCGCCGTGGCCGTCTACGAAAAACTCGAATGCAAGGACTACGCCCGCGTCGATTTCCGCGTCGATGCCGAGGGGCGGCCCTGGTTCCTGGAGATCAACACGCTGCCGACCTTCGCCCCGGACGGCACGTTCGCCATCGTCGCCGAGCTGCTCGGGCAATCCTACCCCGACTTCCTGGCCGCCGTGCTGGAGCGCGGCCTCCGCCGCCTCCTCGGGTGAGGCCGGTAGGCCGAGGGGATCGCAGAACGGGGTGAGCCGCCGGCCGGCGCGTCTCCGCCCCGGCCGTACCGGCTCACCCCGTTACGTGCTTCAACCGTGTTGCCCGGTGCGTTCACCGGGCGTGCGGGCGCTAGTCGTCGTCGTCATCTCCGACGAGCTCGACTTCGAGGGCCTCCCGTGTGCCGCCGTTCTCCTCGTACTCGATCTCGACCTCGTCGCCCACGTTGACGTCGTCCAGGCTTTCGAGGCTCCCCTCGAACTCGGTCTCGGCGGTGACCATGTAGTCGATGCCGTCCACGGTGAGCGAATTGTCGGTCTTGGCCTCGACGATGCCCTCGACCTCCTTCTCGTCGTTGAACGGGTTGATGTCTTCCAGCGTGTCGCAGCCGGCCAGGCCGGCGACGACGAACAGCAGGACGAAAGCGCGCAGGATGCGGGTGGTGCGTCTCATAGGGAATACCTCCTTCTGTAGCGGGGCGGGGATGACGTTCGCGGCGAGCCACACTGCTCGCCTCCATCCCTGAGACCCGCCAATCGGGGCCAACCCGTAAGCATCGGCCAAGAACTTTGCAGGCCACTCCGCCACTCCCGGCTTGCCCCTTCAGCCTATGGTCGCGGAAACCCGCATTGCTGCTCTACGAGGCCGTCTCCCAGCGCAAGAGCACGGCCGGGCCGTCGTCTGGGCCACGGATGCCGGCGCGGCCAGCACGAGCGGGAGTGGCTTCATGGCGATCAACGGTCGGCTCGTGCAGCGGCCGGGGCGGGCGTGAGGGCGGCTTCGAGACGGGCCAGCCGCCCCTCCGTGGCCGCCGCCGCTGCGCGCAACGCCTCGACTTCGGCCAGCGCCGCCTGCAGCTCGGCCGTGCGCCGCTCCAGCGCCTGCACCAAGATGAAGAGCACCCCGTCGACGTCTGCTGAGGCCAGCGTCGTGTCCGTCCCGATCACGCCCCGCCCGTCGCGCCCGAAGGCGGCAAAGAACTCCTGCGCCATCGGCCCGTAGTGCCGGACCGCGTCGGGCTGGTCCTTGTAATTCCACGAGCCGAGCCGCATCCCGGCGATGGCGCCGAGGAAGCGCTCGCCGTCGGCCGGGAGGAAGTGTTCTTTCTGCGTCGAGTCGGAGATGGCAGACCACGAGTTGCCGCCGGGCAGGAGGCGGACGCCGACGGTGGCCGCACTGTTGGAGTAGAAGAAAACGCCGCCGGAGGCGCGTGCCCGAAACTGGTCCGCCCCGGTCGAGGCAAAGTTGGCGTTGGTGTCGTCGGCCCAGACGAAGGCGCCGTCGTGGTCCGCCTTGGCGCCGCGGCCGGCGGCGAAGCTGTAATCGCCCACGGCGGCATTGCTCGCGCCGCCGGGCACGGTTCCGTAGGCGCCGCTGGCGAGGTTGTTCTCGCCGCCCGCCACGGTAGCGCGCGACCCGTTGGCGAGGTTGCTCACGCCCCCCCCGACGGTGGCGTAGGAATTGCTGGCGAAGTTGCTCGCGCCGCCGCTCACCGTGGCGCCCTGGCTGCCGGCCGAGTTGAACTGCCCGCCGCCGACCGTGGCATTGTTGCCCGCAGCGACGTTGCCGCTGCCGCCCCCGATGCTGGCGCGGGAGGCGCTGGCCGTGTTGCCGCTGCCCCCAGCGATCGTGGCACTCGGGGCGCTGGCCGTATTGTCCTCGCCCCCCCCGACCGTCGCATAGCTCTGAGTGAACATGGTCCCGTCGTCCGCCCCAGCCACGTTGTTGCCACCGCCGCCGACGGTGCCGTAGTCGTCGTAGACCCGGTTTCCGGTGGCGGGGCTGGACGAGCCGCCGCCGCTGACCGTGGCATAGTTGGCTGCGGCGACGTTGTTGAAGCCCCCGCCGACGCTGGCGGCGAAGGCGCTGGCCGTGTTGCCGCTGCCGCCGGCGACCGTGGCGTCGGAGCCGCTGGCGGTGTTGCTGTTGCCGCCGCCGACGGTCGAGAAGCGATGGGTGTTCGGGTTCCCGTCATCCGTCCCGGCTACGTTGTTGCCGCCGCCGCTGACGGTGCCGAAATCGTCGTAGACCCGGTTGCCGTTGGCGGGGCTGGACGAGCCGCCGCCGCTGACCGTGGCAAAGCTGGCCGCGGCGACGTTGTTGAAGCCGCCGCCGACGCTGGCGGCGGGGGCGCTGGCCGTGTTGCTGTTGCCGCCGGCGACCGTGGCGTGTCTCTGAGTGAACATGGTCCCGTCGTCCGCCCCGGCCACGTTGTTGGTGCCCCCACCGACGGTGCCGTAGTCGTCGTAGACCCGGTTGCCGGAGGCGGGGCTGGAGGCG
>JAWWAN010000281.1:0-5528 GCA_033721675.1 Rhodothermales bacterium
AACGGTGGGTGATCGCGCGGCGGCGGGTTGGTTATCCCATGAAGAGGGACTGCGCGCCGTCCACCCAGACGGGCGTGCCGGTGACGAGGGCGGCGGCGTCTGAGAGGAGGAAGGCGACGACGTTCGCCACGTCTTCGGGCCGGCCGGCCTCGCCGCGCGTGAGCGGCACGGTGCCCTCGGGGACCGTGCGCGGATACCGGATGCGGTCGAGGTCTTCGCGGTTCGTGTTGTCCTCGATCTCCGTATCGATCATGCCCGGGCAGACCACGTTGACGCGGATCCGCTGCGGCGCGAGTTCGAGGGCCACCATCTGGGCGAAAGCGAGCTGTGCGGCCTTGGAGGCGGCGTAGGCCGAGGCCCCGCTGTTGCTGAACATGCGGGTGCCATTGACGGAGGCGGTGATGACGATGGCGCCGCCGCGCGCCTTCAGGCGCGGCACGGCGTGCTTGACCGTCAGGAACGTGCCCGTCAGGTTGACCGAGAGGGTCTGCTCCCAGTCCTCCAGCGCAATCGCCTCGACGGGCGCCCACGTGCCGTTGATGCCCGCGTTGGCGAAGACCCCGTCGAGCCGCCCGAAGCGGTCGTCGATGCGCGCGTAGGCCGCCTCGACGTCGGCCTCGCGGGCGATGTCGCCCTGGAGGACGAGGCCCTCGCTGCCGGCCTCCTCCACCTGCCGGATGGTCTCGGCCACCTCCTCTTCCGTCCGAGACAGCACCGCGATACGGGCGCCGCGCCGGGCCAGCACGAGGGCCGCCGCGCGCGACATCCCCGTGGCGCCCGTGATGAAAACCACCTTCTCGTCCATCGTCTCCATGCTGCCTCCGCCGCAAGGGCCTCTGTGCGCGCGTCCGGCAGGGCCGCGCGGGGATGCCACCCCGGACGGCGCGGCGGGGTTGCCCGGCGACTGTAAAGAGCGCGTAATGCGCGCCGGATGCGTGAGGCTCAGGCAGCCTCGGCGGCGCGGTGCGGATAGGACGGCTCGTAGAACACCTCCGCCCCACTGACGAGCAGCAGCGGGCACCCCCGCCGCCGGGCCGCGCGGGCGAAGGCGGCATCCAGCATCGCCGCATCCGCCGCCGCCTCGTCGAACCCCCCGAGGCCGAAGAACCGGTGGCGGCGAACCGCGAACGAGCGCGACGCGAAGAGGTCGTAGCGGTCCGTAGGCAGCAGGCCGAACCGGGGCGGTGCCGGCCGTTCCGGGTCACGGCGCCCTGTATGCCACAGTTCGGCCTCGCACCAGGGCCCACCGAGCAGCCCCGGGGGCAGGTGCAGCAGCTCGCCGAGCGCCACGCCGTCTCGCACCTCCAGGGCGAGGCGGTAACAGGAGACGAGCGTGCATGACGGCACGCACCCCGCGCTCAGCACGATGTAGACGTCGCCCCGCGCGGCCCGGGCGGCGGCGTTGAGCGCCACCCCAGGCCGGCTGCCCTCCGGCACTTCGACGTCCCGAACGGGAAACGGGGCCGCCGGCAGGGCGGCGCCGGGCGGCACGGCCACCACCCATTCGTCTGGCAATACTCCGCCGGAGGCCAGGCCCCGCGCCAGCGGAGCGAGCGATGCGGTAGGGTGCGGCAGGTGCGTCAGGATGCTGAGTCGCATACGAATTCTGAGGCTGAGCCCGCAGCACCGGTGGGCGTGAATCTGTACGGTCTGCGAACGAAACGGGAGAACCCGGCTCCGGCATTACACGGATCGAGACGAGACGGGCGGCGGTCCGTGCTGGGCGGGAAGCGGACGGCGCCGATCCGAACAGGGAGCGCGGTGAAGCAGAACGGCCGGGCGAGCTACCACGCCCCCGGGAGCGGGCTGCGACGGGGACGGACGTGCGGCTCTGAGCGGGGCGCCTCCGAGCGGAAGGGCGCGGCGAGCGGATCCTTGAGTCCTTCGTGGGGCATGACCATACTCCGGGGTCGACGACAATGAGGACGCGGACGGATACATCGTACGCCCCACACGGAACGAGCGCAACGGCCCGGCGGAGGTCTTGCAAGCGCTTTACAGGTGCTACGAAGCCGTGCGCCGCCCGGCCCGGGGCCACGTTCAGGTTACGCGCCCGTACGTTACCTGAACGGCACGCCTCCGCACCGAACCGGCCCGCCCGCTCGGAGGTACATGGGCAGGGATGACTCCGCCCGCCCGCCTGCCCCGATGCCCGCACCGCCGCACGACTATCCGCCCATCGGCGATTATGCTGTCATCGGCGATAGTGCCAGCGCCGCGCTCATCTCCCGCGACGGCGCCATCGAGTGGCTCTGCTGGCCCCGCTTCGACAGCCCCTCGCTCTTCGCGGCCCTGCTCGACCGCCGGCGGGGCGGCGCCTTCTGGATCCGCCCCACCGCGCCCTACCGCGTCGAGCGGCGCTACCTCGACACCACCTGCGTCCTCGAAACCACCTTCGTCACCGAGACCGGTACGCTCCGCCTCACGGACCTGATGTCCGTGGCCGAGCCCGAGGTCTACGACGCCCAGCTCCGGCCGGACCACGAGGTGCTCCGCGAGGTCCGGTGCGACGCGGGCGAGGTGGAGGTGGCGGTCCACTTCGAGCCGCGCCCGGGGTACGGGCGGGTGCAGCCGGCACTCCAGCACCGCCCCGGCTTCGGCTATTTCTACAACCACCGCGCCGAGGTGCTCGTGCTCCGTAGCGAGATCGCGCTGGCGCACGGCGAGCACGCGGGGCTGCTGGCCGGCACCGCGCGGCTCCGCGCCGGGGAGCGCCGCTACCTCGCCCTCACCTACGACCGCCAGGAGCCCGCCGTCCTGCCCGTGCTGGGCGATCACGCCCGCGCCCGCCTCGACGAGTCGCTGGCCTACTGGCACCGCTGGGCCGCCCAGTGCCAGTACGAAGGGCCGCACCGCGACGCCGTCGTCCGCAGCGCGCTCACGCTCAAGCTGCTCACCTACGCCCGCTCCGGCGCGATCGTGGCCGCCGCCACCACGTCCCTCCCCGAAGAGATCGGCGGGGTGCGCAACTGGGACTACCGCTACTGCTGGCTGCGCGACTCCGCCTTCACGCTGCGTGCCCTCTTCGAGCTCGGCTACCGAGAGGAGGCCGCCGCCTTCCTCCAGTGGCTGATGAACGCCATCGGCGGGCGGCAGCCGGAGCTGCAGGTGCTCTACGACGTCTACGGCACCACCCACACCCGGGAGCAGGAGCTGGATCACCTCGAAGGCTACCGCGCATCCCGGCCCGTGCGCATCGGCAACGGCGCCGAGTCCCAGTTCCAGCTCGACGTCTACGGCGAGGTCATCAGCGCCGCGTACGAGTTCGTGAAGCAGAACGACGGGCTCACCGCCTCCCAGCAGAAACTCCTCCGGAAGCTCGGCGAGACGGTCTGCACGCGCTGGCCCGAGGCCGACAACGGCATCTGGGAGGTGCGCTCCGAGCGCGCCCACCACACCCACTCCAAGGTGATGTGCTGGGTGGGCCTGGACCGCCTCCTCCGGCTCCACGAGGACGGCCACCTCGACGGCATCCCCGCCGACCGCTTCCGCAAGAACCGACGGATGCTGCGCGACGAGATCGAGGCGCGCGGCTACAACGACGACCTCGGCAGCTACGTGGCCCTCTTCGACGGCGACACGCTCGACGCGAGCCTGCTGCTGCTCGCCATCCACGGCTACGCGGAGGCCGGCAGCGAGCGCATACGAAGCACCCTCGCCCGCCTCCGCGAACATCTGGGGCGAGGCGCGCTCCTCTACCGCTACGCACCCGACCGCGACGACGGCCTGCCCGGCAGCGAGGCCGCCTTCGGCATCTGCTCGTTCTGGGGGGTCGAGGTGCTCACCCGCCAGGGCCGCCTGGACGACGCCCGCGCCGCGCTCGACGAACTGCTCGGCTACGCCAACGACGTCGGCCTCTTCGCCGAAGAGATCGACCCCGCCACCGGCGCGCTGCTGGGGAACTTCCCCCAGGCGTTCACCCATGTGGGCCTCATCAACGCCGCCGTCACGCTCGCCGCCGCCGAGGGCCGCCACCGCGAGGCCACCCTCGACGGCGAGGCCACCCTCGACGGCGAAGACGCCCCCGCTTCCTGACCGCGCTCATCCACCCGCCACCCGCTCCGATGCTCTCCGTCGATCTCGGCAGCCTGCTGCTCTGGGGCGTCTTCGCCACGGGCCTGCTGACGCTCATCATGACCGGCAGTCAGCAGCTCGGGTGGTCCCGGATGAGCCTGCCCTACCTGATCGGCAGCATGTTCACCCCGCACCGGGGGCGCAGCATGCTGATCGGCTTCGCGCTCCACTTCGCCATCGGGATCGTCTTCGCGGTCCTCTACGCGCTCCTCTTCGAGAGCTGGGGGCGGGCCTCGTGGTGGCTGGGGCTCCTGCTGGGGCTGGTGCACGGCCTCTTCATGCTGGTGGTGGGCATCTGGGCCCTGCCCTTCTTCCACCCTCGGATGGCCGGCAAGCACCACGGCCCGACGCCCACCCGGCAGCTCGAACCGCCGGGGTTCCTGGCGCTCAACTACGGGCGCCGCACCCCGATGATCTCGATGCTCGCCCACCTCGTCTACGGCACCGTCCTGGGGGCCTTCTACGAGCTCGCGGCCGGCGGCGCGTGACCCGCTGCCGCTCGCCGGCCAGCCTGCTGATCGCCTTCCTGGGCGAAGCCTCGGGAGGGCACGTTCCGTAGGGCTCCCCCGTGCCGGCCGTGCTGGCACCACGCTCCACTCCGCCCAGACCCGCGACGCCGGAGACAGGCGGGCTGTGCACCGCGCCTGATGCCTTGCGCAGCATTACCAGGGGATTACAGTTCTCCGGCAACCGCCCCGTCCGGCTCCCGGTGACACTACCTGCGCGGGAGGCCCCCTCATGCTCCGCCCCCCGGATTCACCACGCTCATCATTCAACGCAGTGCGATGAAAAAGCAACTGGACGGCATGAAGGTAGCCCTGCTCGCCACGACCGGCTTCGAGCAGGCCGAGCTCACCGAGCCGCGCAAGGCCCTCGACGAGGCCGGCGCCACCACCCACCTCGTCTCACTCGAAGACGGCACCATCCGCGCCTGGGATGGCGACGACTGGGGCGACACGTTCGACGTCGACCGCGCCCTCGGCGCCGTCACGCCCGCCGGCTACGACGCCCTCGTCCTGCCCGGCGGCCAGATGAACCCGGACTTCCTCCGCGCCGACGACGACGCCGTCGCCTTCGTGCGGGCCTTCTTCGACGCTGGGAAGCCCGTGGCCGCCATCTGCCACGGCCCCTGGACGCTCATCGAGGCCGGCGTGGTGGAGGGCCGCCGCATGACCTCGTACCACTCCATCCAGACCGATCTCAAGAACGCCGGCGCGGACTGGGTGGACGAGGCCCCCGTCACCGACGGCAACCTCGTCACCGCCCGCAACCCGGACGACCTCCCCGGCTTCAACGAAGCCATGCTGAAGCTCTTCGCCGAGTCTCGCACGCTGGAAACCGCGTGACGGCTTCGCCCGGAAACGGCCCGCTCCCACCCTGGGGGCGGGCTTTTAAATTCTGTGCATCATGAGCAGCAACGGACAGCCCCGCCCTGAGGTCGTCGTCATCACCGG
>JAWWAN010000282.1:0-5515 GCA_033721675.1 Rhodothermales bacterium
CACCGCCATGCGCCCTCCGCCCCAGAGCGGCGCGAGGCCCTGCATCGCCGGATGGAGGCCCGTCTCGGCGTCCAGCGCGAGGGCGTCCTCCGGCCGGATGGCGATGGTAGGCCGCATCCGGTAGTAGACGTCGTTGCCGACCGGGACGACCGTGTTGAGGCCGTCGTTGCCGCCGCGCAGCTGGAGCAGCACGAGCACGCGGTCCGTGCCGATCTCGCCGAGGGCGCGGAGCGCGGGCGCCCGCCCGAAGGCGCTCACCGGCTGCCCCCCGACGGCGAACGCGAGGCCCGCCGAGGCGAGGCCCATCCGCGCGAGGAAGTCGCGGCGGCTCCACCGGGCGTGGTCGGCGTCGTGGGCGTGGCCGTCGTGGAGGCAGCGGCCCGGGCGGGCGGACGGGTCGTGGTCGTGTGGCATGCGAACGAGGGAATGGGCCGGGCCCCGGCCGTCGCGAGCGGGTCAGGTGAGCTGATACTCGGGCAGCTGGAGCAGGTAGGCGAGGAAGCGGAGCAGGAGCTGCCGCGCCTCGGCCTCGTTCTCGCGGTCCTCCCCGGCGAAGCGAGGCCACTCGTAGTGCGGCGTACCGTCGAGCAGCAGCTTCGTCAGGTTGACGGCGTAGGCCGGTCCGTCGAGGAACTCGGGCGGGGGCGGCAGCGCGGGATCCCCGGCGAAGTCCTCCTGGATGTCGTGGATGCCGGCCTCGGCGAGCGGGACGGGCAGGAAGGCGGCGGCGAGATCGGTGGGCAGGCGAAACGGATCGGAGGGGTCAGAGATCTTGCGCGCCAGATCGACGGGGTCGTAGGCATTCCCGTTCGCACCGCCGAGGAAGCCTTCGAGCGTATCCCAGCGGAGGGGCAGGGTGCCCGTAGTCAGCCAGGTGTAGTGGCCGGGCTGCCCGTCCGCACCGGGCGGGTTGAGGCCGCGCCATCCGGCCACGTCGGGGGGGTTGAACAGCTCCTGGCTGAGCGCCGTCGGCGTCAGCGCCTCGCGCAGGTTCTCCAGCAGCTCCCGGTTGGGGGCCAGCTCGGCCTCGCGCAGGAAGCCGATGAGCAGCTCCACCGGGCTTTTGATCCGCCCGGCGATGAACGAGGGGGCGTAGAAATGGGCACTGGCGAGGAGGGTCCGGACGACGGGCGCCAGCTCGAAGTCGTGGGCGCGCAGCTCCGCCGCGAGCGCCGCGACGACGCCCTCGTTCGGGACGGACTGGACGAAGAAGCAGTACAGCTTGCGGCAGATGAAGTGCGCCACGGCCTCGGCGCGCTCCTCGAAGATCAGGTCGATGACATCGTCGTAGCCCCACGGACCCGTCCGGCCGAAGATGGTCTTCTGGCCGGCGTCGTGGCGCGCGGGGTCGAACGCGGCGCGGTTGCTGCTCGCGACCACCCACCCGGTGAGCGCACGGGCGACCTCGCGGACGTCCTCTTCGGTGTAGTTCGCGCCGCCGCCGGGCGCCGCCGGCCCCATCGAGAACAGCTCCAGCAGCTCGCGGCCGTAATTCTCATTCGCCTGCCCCTGCGTGTTGAGGTCCCCGTCGAGGTAGACCAGCATCGACCCGTTCAGACCGATCGACCGGATCAGGGTGCGGACGTTGCCGAGCGCGTTCAGCCGCAGCAGCTTGTAGTAGTCGTACGTCAGGTGCGCCACCGAGCGCGGCGTCTTGCCCTGGACGGCGGACCACTGCGTGACGAAGTGGTTGTGCCAGAACAGGGTCATCTTCTCGACCAGCCCGTCCGCGCGCATTGCCTCGAACCACGACCGCTGGAGGTCATAGACCTCCTGCACGCCGGAGCGGTTCTGGCTGCGGTACCAGCCGGGCGGCTCGGGGATCGGTGTGGCCTGCGCCTCGGCCACGAGGCGGGCCGCTGCGGCCGGTGCGCCGCCGTCGAACAGGGCCTGATCGACGTCCCGCTTGGCCGCGCCGAAGCCGGTGCGGCGGACGAGGTGGGCGGCCTGCACGCGGGTCCACGGACCGGCGTACGGCGAGAGAGACGGCGGGGATGGGTGCGCGCTCGGACGCATGGGCTAGGCGGAGGGTGACGCCTTCGGTGCGGGAGGCTGGAGCGGCTTTCGGGAGGCGCAAACGCCGTGCCCGTGGGGATCGCCGCGGCAGGTGCGCGGGGGGAAGCGCACCGCCAACCTTCTGCAGGTATCGGAAAACCGTGCTGCGATCTTTACCCCGCCCGTCCGTGCCGCGACAGGATCTTCGGCGCCCCCCGGCACAGACCCTCCACGATGGGGCCGAGTCTGCGCACGCGCTGCACATGCTGCGCATGGGGAGGTACGCCCGCGCCCCCGGTCGATGTGCCTTGCATCCAGCCCTGGCACCTCGTACCGTGCATAGTAATGCAACACCGGCCTCGCCGTGGCCGCGACGGCGTCAGGGTGATCGCCGTGCAAATGAGACGCAAACGGACGCCAACCATGCGAACCCTCCGTTCGACCCCGCTCGTCGTCCTTGCCCTGTTTCTCCTCCTGGGTGCCGCGTGCGACGCAGGCGAGGACGAATTCTCGCTCACCGGCGACGGCGTCTCCATCGACGATCTTACGGGGAGCTGGCGTGCGACGCGGGCGCTGTTTGGGGTCGCTGCGGAAGGCCCCGTTCGGGGCGTAGACGTCGTCGCGGAGGGCGGGGCGGTATCCCTGGAGATCCGGGACGACGGGCGTTTTACGCTCACCATCACGCGCCCCGGCGGCGCCCCGGACCGCAGCACCGGACGCCTCGGCTTCGACGAAGACCTGCTCGTCGTCTCCTTCGACGACGACCCCGACGAGTTCGAGTTTTTCGCCCTTCAGGTCACCCCCACCACGCTGTCGATCCAGGGCCCCGCCACCTTCGACTTCGACGGGGACGGCACGGAGGAAGCAGCCGACGCCGTGCTGGATTTCGTGCGGAGCTGACGCCCGGGTACGTGCGCTCCGTCCTGGGGCGGACGGTTACTGGGGCTTGGCAGGTGCCACGCGAGGATGAGATTTCGTACGTTGCGGCGTCCCCCCCCCCCAGGCACCCTCCTCCCTCGCTGATGAGCACTTCCCTTCCAGTTCTCGTTCTCGTGACGGCCCTGCTGGGTCTGCTCCCCCCCGCGGCCGCCGCTCAGCGGCTCGACCCAGGCCCCCAGGTGCTCACGTTCTTCTCGGACGTGGACGACACCGATCAACCCTACGCGCTGTACCTGCCGCCCGGCTTCGACGAGGCGCGGGCCTACCCGCTCGTCGTCAGCCTCCACGGGGCCGGCTCCAACCACCGGCTCAACCTGCGGCGCGTCTTCGGCAAAAGCAACGCCCCCGGCGAGACGGACGTGGAGGCCAGCCGCTACTTCCCCCCGTGGGACGACGTGGATTACCTCGTCGCCGCGCCCTACGCACGCGGCACCATGGGCTATCAGGGCATCGCCGAGAAGGACGTGCTGGACGTGCTGGCCGACGTCAAGCGGCGCTTCCGGGTCGACGCAAACCGCGTCTACCTCACGGGGTTGTCGATGGGCGGCGGCGGCACGCTCTGGCTCGGCCTGACCCGGCCGGACGTGTGGGCCGCGATCGCGCCGGTCTGCCCGGCCGCGCCCAGCGGCACCGAGGTCTTCGCCCCGAATGCCCTCCACGTGCCCGTCCACCTGTTCCAGGGCGCGGCGGATACGGTGGTGCCGACGGCCGGCGTGCGTGCCTGGGCCGATCGCCTCCGCGCGCTCGGGACGGCGGTCGAATACACGGAATACCCCGGCGTGGGGCACAACAGCTGGGAAGACGCCTACGCCGGCGGCCAGATCTTCGACTGGTTCGCGCAGTTTCGGCGCGACCCGTTCCCCGAGCGCGTGCGCTTCACGAGCGACCGCCATGCCTACGACCGGGCCTACTGGATCCGCCTGGATGCCCTCACCCCCGGCACCCCGGCCCACCTCGACGCCGCCTTCACCGAAACCAACCGGATCGCCGTCGAGACGACCGACCTCGACGGCTTCACGATCACCCTGGCCGGGCATCCCCGGTACGCGCCCGGCCAGGAGGTCGTGGTGACCATCGACGGTACACGGCTCACCGTTCCCTCGGCGGATACGCTCTCCTTCCGGCGGGTTGCCGGCCGGTGGGAGGCCGGGATGGCAGACCCGGCGGGCGTGCGGAAGCGTGCCGGCGCGGAGGGTCCGATCCGAGCCGTCGTCGCCGGGCGCCATCTCTACGTCTACGGCACCGGCGGCGACCCGTCCGATGAAACGATCGCCGCGCGCCGCGCGCAGGCCGAGGTGGCTGCGAACTGGTCGGTCTACCGCGGGCCGTTCCTGGGCCGCATCTTCGTGTTTCCGCGCGTCGTGGCAGACCGGGACGTGCGGCCGAGCGACCTGGAGAGCGCAAACCTCGTCCTCTTCGGCACCGCCGAGACCAACGGCCTGATCGCCCGCTTCGCGGACCGGCTGCCGCTGCGCCTCGACCCTGCCGCAACGGACGACTTCGGGCTGGTCTACGTCTTCCCCATCGGCGGTCGGTACGTGCTCGTCAACGAGGGGCTGCCCTGGTGGCACGTCGCGGAAGGCGCCGAGCGCCCATGGTCCTTCGGTGGGCCGGTCCCCGCCTTCGATCTGATGGGCATGCCGGACTTCCGCCTTTTCCGACGGTCGGCGGAGGCGGTCGTCGCCGAGGGGCGCTTCGACACCCGGTGGCGCGTGCCGGCCGAAGATACCGCTGCGCTGCGCGCCACCGGCGTCGTCACGGTACGGGAAGAATGAGCGCGTAGTAGCCTGTTACCCGATGTGCCGCTGGAGCGCCTCGCTACACTGTTTCTGGCGGAGCTTGCGGAGCGCCTTCTCCTTGATCTGGCGGACGCGCTCGCGCGTGAGGTCATAGCGCTGGCCGACTTCGTCGAGCGTCAGGGAGCGCTCGCGGCCGAGGCCGAAGTAGAGCCGCAGGATCTCCGCCTCGCGGGGGTCTAGCAGGCTCAGGGCGTGCTCGATGTCGATCTGCACGGACTCCTCGACGAGGTGTTCGTCCGGCGCGGCGTCGGCCTCGTCCGGGATGACGTGGAGCAGGCTGTTGCCGTCGTCGTCACCCAGCGGCGCATCCATCGAGAGCGAGCGGCTGGCGTGCTGCATGGCCTCGCGGACTTTCTCGACGTCGATCTCCAGCTCGTCGGCCAGCTCGTGGAGGCTGGGGGCGCGTTCGTGCTCCTGCGTGAGGCGCGCGCCCGTCTTGCGGATCTTGGAGATCGTGCCGATGCGGTTGAGCGGCAGGCGGACGACGCGCCCCTGCTCGGCGAGGGCCTGGAGGATGGCCTGGCGGATCCACCAGACGGCGTACGAGATGAACTTGAAGCCGCGCGTCTCGTCGAAGCGCTTGGCCGCCTTCATCAACCCGTAGTTGCCCTCGTTGATGAGGTCGGAGAGGTGGAGGCCCTGCCCCTGGTACTTCTTCGCCACGGAGACGACGAAGCGCAGGTTGGCGCGGGTCAGTGTGCGGAGCGCTTCCTGGTCGCCTTGCTTGATGCGGCGAGCCAGGTCGATCTCTTCGTCCGGGGTCACGAGCGCAATCTGCCCGA
>JAWWAN010000283.1:0-5508 GCA_033721675.1 Rhodothermales bacterium
CATCGCCGAGGAGAAGCGGACCGACCGCGAGGCCGCCTCGCGCCACCGCTACGGCCAGGAAGACCGCCCGGCCGCCCTCGTCGCCGACCCCGTCGTCAAGTACCTCACGCCCGAGCAGAAGCAGGACCTCGTGGCGCAGATGCAGGCCGAGATGCTGGAGGCCGCCGAGGCGCTCGACTTCGAGCGCGCCGCCGAGCTACGCGACTCCATCGCCCAGCTGGAGGCCGACTTGAACGGATAGCCTCTGGCAGCGTCTCATTCTACATGCCGCAGACCGCCTCCGATATTACGCCGCTCTTGAGCACGCTGCGTGCTGCCTTAGAGGAGCTGTACGGCGACCGCCTTCACAGCGTCGTGCTCTACGGATCGTATGCGCGGGGCGAGGCGACCGAGGCATCGGATGTGGACGTGATGGTGGTGCTGCACGATCCCGTCAACCCGATGTATGAGATCACGCGGCTGGTCGACATCACCTATCCGCTTGAGTTGGAGACAGGGCATCTCGTCTCGGTACTGCCTCTGGCAGTATCTGACTTCGAAGCCAAGAGCAAGCCGGTCGTGCAGCAAGCGCACGGTGAGGGGGTGCCGGTGTGAGTACGCCGGACAAGCTCATGGCCCGCGCCCGCTCCTTTCTCGGTGCGGCGGCGGTCTTGCGCGAGCACGGTTACCTCGCCGACGCCGCTTCCCGCGCTTACTATGCCATTTTCACGGCGGCGCGGGCGGCACTCCTGGCCCAAGACATCGAAGCGCGTACGCATAACGGGGTACGCCGGGCGTTCAGCGATCAGTTTGTACGCACCGGTGCTGTAGAAGAGGATCTGGGGCGGTGGTTTAGCCGGGCCGAGCAATTCCGCACCCTGGCAGACTATGATCCCGACGCTCTAGTGGACCCGGAGGAAGTCGATACCCTGATGACCCTATCCGAGGCTTTCATCTCAACGATTGAGGCCCTGGTGCGGTAGCGAGATGCAAACCCCTGCCCGGATGCAGGCCGAGATGCTGGAGGCCGCCGAGGCGCTCGACTTCGAGCGCGCCGCCGAGCTACGCGACTCCATCGCCCAGCTGGAGGCCGACTTGAAGGGGTGATTGACGGAGCCGAGGCTGCCGCGTAGCTTGTGCCGTCCGCTCACCTGACGTCCGTGCCAATGCGGCTGCTCCTCGCCTTCGCCGCCCTGCTCACCCTCGCCGCCTGCGCCTCCGAGGAAGCCGCCGTCGAGGCGCCGGCCGCGGAGGGCTGGCGCCTCGTCTGGGCCGACGAGTTCGACGCCGACGGCCTGCCGGACCCGGCACGGTGGCGCTACGACGTGGGCGGCCACGGCTGGGGCAACGACGAACTCCAGTACTACACCGAGGCGCGGATGGCGAACGCGCGCGTGGAGGACGGCCACCTCGTCATCGAGGCGCGGCGCGAGCCGTACGAGGGGCGCGCGTATACGTCGGCCCGCCTCGTCACGAAAGGCGTGGGAGACTGGACCTACGGTCGCTTCGAGGCGCGGGCGATGCTGCCCTCCGGGCGCGGCACCTGGCCCGCCATCTGGATGCTCGCCAGCCAGGACGTCTACGGCGACCAGTACTGGCCGGACAACGGCGAGATCGACATCATGGAGCACGTCGGCTTCGATCCGGACGTCGTCCACTCCACCGTCCACACCCGCGCGTACCACCACAGCATCGGCACCCACGTCGGCGCACGCACGACCGTCCCCGGCGCCCGGACGGGCTTCCACGTCTACGCCGTGGAGTGGACGCCCGAGGCGATCCACGGGCTGGTGGACGGCCGGCGCTATTTCACCTTTCCCAACGAACGCCTCACCGACCCCGGCGCTGGCTGGCGCGAGTGGCCCTTCGACCGGCCCTTCCATCTGCTGCTCAACATCGCGGTGGGCGGCACGTGGGGCGGGCAGCAGGGCGTCGATTCCACCGCGTTCCCACAGCGCATGGTGGTGGATTACGTGCGCGTCTACCAGCGGGCGCCCTAGGCGCGGGGCCCGCCCATTTCCAGTTTTTTACGGTCGCCGCGCCGCAAGCGCCGTACGTTGTCGATTCCTCCCGAACCCGACCGGCGGCATGCATGGCTGAAACGACGGACGTGCTGATGCACAAGGCCCAGACGTACCTCCGCAGCGCGGCCGTGCTGCTCGAGCTCGAAGACTACGACTCGTGCGCCTCGCGGGCCTACTTCGCCATGTTCTACGCGGCCCAGGCCCTGCTGGTGAACGAGAACGGCGCGTTGCCCGAGAAGAAAGGCATCCGCTCCGCCTTCGTCGAGCAGTTCGTCGACGGCGGCACGCTGCCGGAGCAGGCCGGCAATGCCCTCCATTACGCCTACGAGTTGCAGGAGCGCGGCGACTACAGCCACACCTTCGCCGTCGAGCAGGGCGAGGCCGAGCGGGTCTTGCAGGAGGCCGAAGCCTTCGTGACCACGCTCGAAACCCTCGTCGATGGCTGAGGCGGAGGGCGGGCGCGGCGCCTCCGATTCATCCACTCTCCGCATCCCGCCGGAACCCGCGCGACCAGCCTCGCGTTTGGGATGATTCTGTATTCCGCCCGGATATGAACGTGAGCCCAGCGCCGCCGACGGCCCCGCCGCCATGAAAAAAGACATTCATCCCGAGTACAAGCTCATCACCGTCCGCCTCGCCGACGGCACCGAGTTCCAGACGCGCTCGACCATGAAGGCCGATTCCTACGCCTCGGAAGTCGACAGCACGAACCATCCGTTCTACACCGGCCGCCGCCAGTACGTAGACACCGCCGGCCGCGTCGAGAAATTCCGCCGCCGCTACGGCCAGAAGCAGGCTGCCTCGGCCGAGACGGAAGCGGCCGACGAACAGTAGCACCCTCCGTACGCCGGTCTGAAGGCGATCTGCCCCCCCGCAGATCGCCTTTTCTCTACCCGGAAAGGGCCGGAGGGACGATGCCCCCGGCCCTTCGCCCCCGTCTCCCTCCCCCTGCATGGATCCGGTTGCGCTCATCACCGCCAAGCGGGACGGCGAGGCCCTCGCCGCCGCCGACCTCCGCGCCCTCGTCGATGCCTATACGCGGGGCGACGTGCCGGACTACCAGATGAGCGCCTTCCTCATGGCCGCCTTCCTGCGCGGCATGACGGATGACGAAACCGCCGCCCTCACCGACGCCATGCTCTACTCCGGCGTCGTGCTCGACCTCTCGGCCGTGCCCGGCACCAAGGTGGACAAGCACTCGACGGGCGGCGTCGGGGACAAGGTCTCGCTCATCCTCGCGCCTGTGGTGGCGGCCTGCGGCGTGCCCGTGCCCATGATCTCCGGCCGCGGCCTGGGCCACAGCGGCGGCACGCTCGACAAGCTGGAGGCCATCCCCGGCTTCCGCACCGACCTGACCACCCACGAGTACCGCGCCCAGCTCGACGAGATCGGGCTCGTGATGATCGGCCAGACCGACGAGATCGCGCCGGCCGACCGCAAGCTCTACGCCCTCCGCGACGTCACGGCGACGGTCGAGTTCATCCCGTTCATCGCCGCCTCCATCATGAGCAAGAAGCTGGCCGAGGGGGTCGACGCCCTCGTGCTCGACGTCAAGCGCGGCCGGGGCGCCTTCATGAAGACGGATGCCGAGGCCCGCCGCCTCGCCGAGACGCTCGTCGGCATCGGCACCCGCTTCGAGAAACCCACCGTCGCGTGGATGACCGACATGGAGACGCCCCTCGGGCGGGGCATCGGCAACTGGCCGGAGGTCGAGGAGAGCGTGGCCTGCCTGCGCGGCGAGGCCGTGCCGGACCTGATGGAGGTCACGCTCGCGCTCTGCGGCGAGATGCTGCACCTGGGCGGGGCCGCCGCCAGCCCGGAGGAGGGCCGCGCCCGGGCGCAGCGCGCCATCGACACGGGCGCGGCCTTCGAGACGTTCGTCGATCTCGTCGAGGCGCAGGGCGGGCAGGCCGCGGTGCTGGACGCCCCCGCGACCCGCGCCGGCTACGCGCCCGCCGCCACCGTCCCCGCCCCGGACGGCGCCCACGGCTACGTGGCCGGCCTCGACGCCCTCGAACTCGGCTGGACCGCCGTCGCGCTCGGCGCGGGCCGCCGCGTCAAGGAAGACCGGGTGGACCCGACGGCCGGCCTCGTCCTGCTCAAGAAACCCGGCGAGGCCGTCACCCCCGGCGAGCCCCTCGCGCGGCTCTACACGCAGAAGACCGACGCGCTCGACGCCTTCACCCGCCGCGTGCAGCAGGCGTTTACGTTCGCCGAGGAGCCCCCTGCTCCTGCCAGCCGCCTCCTCGCCCGCTACGACGCCGCCGGGTGGGGGGCGGCGACCGGGGGCTAGCGACGGGCCGCCTGGGGTGGAGCAGAGAACCCGGGTGGCCCGTCCCCAGTCGCCAGTCCTTACCCCCTGCATCTTTCCGGAGCAAGGGTTCGTTAGAGCCGTTGGATTCCTATATTTACCTGCTGCCCGCATCTAGCCGAACCACCTAGCCCCTGCTACCATGTCTGTCTGGTCACGCTTTACGCGTTTCATTCGCTCGATCTTCGGCGGCGCCATCTCGGCGATGGAGAACCCCCGCCTGATTCTGGAGCAAAACATCCGGGAGCTGAACGACCAGGTCCCGAAGATGAACGAGAACATCGCCACGGTGAAGGCGAACGTGGTGCTGCTCCAAAAGCAGGTGCGTAACGGCGAGACCGAAGTGCGCGACCTCACCTCGAAGGTCAAGGCGGCCATCCAGGGCGGCCGCGACGACATCGCGCAGCAGTACGCCATCCGCCTCGAAAAAGCCCGCGGCGACCTCAACCGGGGCAAGGAGCAGCTCAAGTACGCCTCCGCCGCCTACGACAAGGCCCTCCAGGTCAAGAAGGCCTTCATGCGCGAGAAGGAGCGCAAGATCCAGGAGGCCAAGGATGCCCTCCGCGCCCACGAGCGCGCCCAGTGGCAGGCCAAGGTGGCGGACGCCCTCGAACAGTTCGAGGTCTCCGGCATCGACCAGACGCACGACGAGATGATCTCGCGGATCGAGGAGGAGACGGCCAAGAACGAGGCCCGTATGGAGCTCGCCCTCGACTCCATCGATCAGGACGCCCTGCGCATCGAGGAAGACGCCGAGGCCATCCGCGCGGCGGAGCTCGTCAAGCAGTTCAAGCTGGAGATGGGCGTGGGCCAGGAAGAGGCCGCGCCGGCCGAGGAAGGCCGCATCGACCTGCCCGAGCAGGAGGCCGAGCAGGCCCCCAAGACCATCGGCCGCGAACGCACGCAGACGGAATAGCGCCAGGCGGCGGCGCGCCCCCCGGCTGCCTCGCCCGATTTCCAACATCCCGTATTCCCGACCTCGGCTATGAGCCCCGAAGAGTACCAGCGCATCAAGGACGCGGAGAAGGAGCACCTGCGGCAGCTCAAGAAGCTGAAGTCCGCCGTGCGCCGGCTCGGGCGGCAGCAGCGCCTCACCCAGGCCGTGAACGACCTCACCGCCGGCCCGCAGGACGCGCTCGACACGCACCGCGAGCTGGTCGATCAGCTCGCCTTCGAGACGGCCCGCCAGGAGGC
>JAWWAN010000284.1:0-5503 GCA_033721675.1 Rhodothermales bacterium
CGGGGGACAACACGAGTTTCCGGGTCAAGCTGATCCAGCCGGTGGCGATGGAGGAGGGTCTGCGCTTCGCGATCCGGGAGGGCGGCCGCACGGTCGGCGCCGGCGTCGTCGCCAAAATCCTCGACTGACTCTGTTGCGGATCCCGATCCCGGAGTGCGTGAGCGCGCCCCCGGGCGAACAATCCCCACTCCGGGATCGTTGATCCGCAGTAGGTTTACGGGCGTAGCTCAACTGGTAGAGCAGCGGTCTCCAAAACCGCAGGTTCCGGGTTCAAGTCCTGGCGCCCGTGCTACCCTCGACGGGCCGGTTGCGATAATCGGCCCGTCTTTCTGCTGTTCCAGGAGACAAGGAATCACGATGAACATTACCGCCTACCTCGAGGAAGTCGGGGCCGAGATGAAAAAGGTCAACTGGCCCAAGCGCAGCGAGCTGATCAGCAACACGGCGATCACGCTCTTCGCCACGGTCATCCTCTCGCTGTTCATCTTCGGCGCCGACCGCGTGATCGCGTTCATCCTCGACATCATCTATTCGTGACGAGGGGCTCCGCACCGGAGCATCGCGCACGCCGCACCCACAGGTTTTTGAGAACCATGGCGACACTGACGAGAGAGCCGATCCGAAAATGGTACGTGCTGCGCACCTTTTCGGGGCATGAGAAGAAGGTGAAGCAATACCTCGAGCGCGAGATCGAACGCCTCGGGTTGCAGGACAAGATCACCGACATCATGATCCCTACGGAGACGGTCTTCGAGATGCGCGGCGGCAAGAAGCGCACCCGCGAGAAGACCTTCTTCCCCGGCTATATCCTCCTCAACGCCGTGATGGACAACGAGCTCCAGCACGTCGTCTCCAGCCTGCCTTCCGTCATGGGCTTCCTCGGCACCGGCGACGAGCCGACGCCGCTCCGCCCCGACGAGGTGGACCGCCTCCTCGGCCGCGTCGAAGAGGCGCGCGAGATGGGCGAGCAGCCCGAGATCCCGTTCAAGGCCGGCGACGCCGTCAAAGTCATCGACGGGCCGTTCAACAACTTCACCGGCTTCGTCGAAGAGGTCTACCCGGACAAGATGAAGGTCAAGGTGATGGTCTCCATCTTCGGCCGCAAGACCCCGCTCGAACTGGATTACCTCCAGGTGGAGCACGAGGAGTAGGGCGCGGGAGAAGGGAAGCGGGAAGGGGGGAGGCCCCCAGCCCCGAGTGGCCAGTCCCTAAACCCGTTTTTGATGAAGGCGAAACCCTCATCCGTGCTCGGCATTTCCAACGGCTGAGCGATGCATCTCTGAAACCCATAGACGCGGGAGCCGCCAGGCGCTTGCACCGCATACGATCCCCATGGCAAAGAAAATCGACGGCTACATCAAGCTGCAGATCAAGGCGGGCCAGGCCAACCCGGCGCCGCCCATCGGCCCGGCGCTGGGCCAGCACGGCGTCAACATCATGGAGTTCTGCAAGCAGTTCAACGCCGCCACGCAGGACCGCATGGGGCTCGTGCTCCCCGTCGTCATCACGGTCTTCACCGACAAGTCCTTCAACTTCATCGTCAAGAGCCCGCCGGCGGCGGTGCTCCTGAAGAAGGCCGCCAAGATCGACCGGGGGGCGGGCGACCCGCTCCGCGAGCGCGTCGGCACGGTGACGTGGGACGACTGCCGTGCCATCGCCGAGCAGAAGATGGAAGACCTCAACGCGCACGACCTCGACAAGGCCGCCATGATGATTGCCGGCACGGCCCGCTCGATGGGCATCCGCGTCGAGGGCAAGCCGGAAGAAGTGTAGCTGTGCCCGTCGCCCGGGGCGGGCGAGGGACGACCTGATCTACCACGCGGGAGCCGCGAGGCGCTTGCACCGCACAGACTGAACCACTATGCCGAAGAAAGGGAAGCGCTTCACGCAGGCGCAGAAAGTCCTGGAGGAGGCGGGCGGCGGCCCGTTCTCCCTCGAAGAGGCCGCCCAGCTCGTCAAGAAGACCGCGCTGGCGAAGTTCGACGAGTCCATCGACATGGACCTGCGCCTCAACGTCGACCCCCGCCACGCCGACCAGATGGTGCGCGGCAGCGTCGCCCTCCCGCACGGGACGGGCAAGGAGGTCCGCGTGCTCGTGCTCGCCAACGAGGCCAAGCAGCCCGAGGCCACCGAGGCCGGCGCCGACTTCGTGGGGCTCGACGACTACCTGCAGAAGATCCAGAACGAAGGCTGGACGGACTTCGACGTGGTCATCGCCACGCCCGACGTCATGGGGCAGGTGGGCCGCCTGGGCCGCGTGCTCGGCCCCCGCGGGCTCATGCCGAACCCCAAGAGCGGGACCGTGACGATGGACGTCGCCGACGCCGTCAAGCAGGTGAAGGCCGGCAAGATCGACTTCCGCGTGGACAAGCAGGGCAACCTGCACACGTCCATCGGCCGGGCCTCGTTCTCGCCTGAGCAGATTCAGGAGAACGCGGCCGCGTTCCTGAAAGAGATCATCCGGCTCCGCCCGGCTTCCGCGAAGGGCGCCTACATGCGCACCGTCTCGATGAGCACCACGATGGGCCCCGCCGTGCCGGTGGCGCGCGCCGAGGTGCTGAACATCGCGCGCTAGGCGCCGCATCCTTCCGAACCCTTCAGACCTGGAGAGAACCATGCCGTTGACGAAAGCACAGAAGGCGGCGGCCGTCGAAGAGATCCGCGGAAAGCTGGAGCAGACCCCGACGCTCTATCTGACCGACTACATGGGCCTGAGCGTGGAGCAAGCCAATGCGCTCCGCAGCCAGTTCCGCAAGGCCGGCGTCGATTTCAAAGTCATCAAGAACACGCTGCTGCGCCTGGCCATGGAAGGCCTGGGCGGCTACGATGATCTCTACGATCACCTCCACGGCCCGACCGCCGTCGCCTTCAGCGACGAGCCGGCCGCCCCGGCCCGCGTGATCAAGGACTTCAACAAAGACCAGAATACGGAGCGGCCGAGCCTCAAGGCCGCTTTCGTCGATGGCTCCGTCTACGGCGGCGACCAGCTCGACGTGCTGGCCTCGCTGAAGTCCAAGGATGAGCTGATCGGCGACATCCTGGGTTTGCTCCTGAGCCCGATGACGAACGTCGCCGGGGCGCTTCAGGGGCAGGGCCAGACGCTCGTCGGCGCCCTCCAGACCCTCGCCGAGTGCGGCGAAGAGTAAGCCGCAGGCCGGCCGGACGCCGGTTGGCTTGGGGCATTTTCCACTACACCCTTAATCAGCGGCGCAGCCGTCGAGAGGCGAAGACCGCCGCAGGAGAAGAGACTACCATGGCAGACATCAAGGAAATCGCAGAGCAGCTCGTCAACCTGACGATCAAAGAGGCCAACGAGCTCGTCACGATCCTCGAAGAGGAGCACGGCATCAAGCCGGCGGCAGCGGCGGTGGCCGTGGCCGGCCCGGCGGCCGGCGGCGACGGCGCCGCGGCGGCCGAGGAGAAGACCGAGTTCGACGTCGTGCTCAAGGGCTTCGGCGGCAACAAGATCGCCGTCATCAAGGAGGTGCGCGCCATCACCGGCCTGGGCCTGAAGGAGGCCAAAGACATGGTCGAGGGCGCCCCGAACACGATCAAGGAAGGCATCTCGAAGGACGAGGCCGAGGAGCTCAAGTCCAAGCTCGAAGGTGCCGGCGCCGAGGTCGAGCTCAAGTAACGACTGCGGGGAGCCGGAAGGGCGGGGCGGGCGCTCCGTCTTTCCGGGCCTCCCCACGGGCCGGGAGCGGGGCAGGCCCCGCCGCCGGGCCCGCCCGTAGAAGCCGTCCCCCGCACGCGCCGGGGGTCGGCTTTCGGCGCTTCAAGCGCCCGTGTCGCTGAGGGGTCACGCCGGAACCGGCGGGGCCTTTCGGCGTAACGAGCACGCTAAGCCCGTCTCGAATCGCGACCTGCGTCCCGCCGGGCCCCGCCGGCCGCCGCACACCAACCTACGCAGCGTACCCGCTTATGCCTCACAACGGTCAGCTCGGCGAAGCGCGCCGACACTCTTTTGCCCGTACGCGTTCCGTTCTCGATTATCCCGACTTCCTCGAGGTTCAACTTAAGTCCTTCCGCGATTTCGTGCAAGCCGACGTCCCGCCCGAAGAGCGCGAGGACCTCGGCTTGCAGGCCGTTTTCACGGAGCACTTCCCCATCACCGACAGCCGCGAGCGCTACACGCTCGAGTTCATCCACTATGAGCTCGACGCGCCCAAGCATTCGGTGGAGGAGTGCATCGCGCAGGGCCTGAGCTTCTCGGTCCCGCTGAAGGCCAAGCTGCGCCTTTCGAGCAAGGAGGACGAGGACGAGGACGAGGCCGAGGAAGCCATCGAGCAGGAGGTCTACCTCGGCAACCTGCCGTTCATGACCGAGCAGGGGACGTTCGTCATCAACGGGGCCGAGCGCGTCATCGTCTCACAGCTCCACCGCTCCCCGGGCGTCTTCTTCGGCCAGAGCGTGCACCCCAACGGCACGGAGCTCTTCTCCGCCCGCGTGATCCCGTTCCGCGGCTCGTGGATCGAGTTCTCCACGGACGTCTCGAACGTCATGTGGGCCTACATCGACCGCAAGAAGAAGCTGCCCGTCACCACCCTCCTGCGCGCCCTGGGCTTCTCCTCGACCGAGGAGATCGTCGGCATCTTCGACCTCGCCGACGACGTCGGCGTCTCGAACAAGAAGGCCTACGCGAAGGTCGTCGGGCGGCGGCTCGCCGCCTCGGTGACGGTCGAGAAGATCACCGAGATCGTCGACGAAGACACCGGCGAGGTGATCGAGGAGCAGCGCGACCGCGAAGTCGTGCTCCCGGCCGACCACGAGCTGGCCGAGAAGGACTACGACACGCTCAAGGAGCTCGGCATCAAGAAGCTCTTCCTCCAGCGCGAGGGCGAGGAGGACGCCGCGTTCGACAAGAGCACGCTCGTCCACACCCTCAAGAAAGACCCCTCCCACAACGAGGAAGAGGCGCTCAACTACCTCTACGAGCAGCTGCGCGGCTCCGAGGCGCCGGACATCGAGACCGCCCGCGGCGTGCTCGAGCGGCTCTTCTTCTCCGAGAAGCGCTACGACCTCGGCGACGTCGGCCGCTACCGCATCAACAAGCGCCTCAAGCTGGACGTCGCGCCGGACACCCTCACGCTCACGCGCGAGGACATCATCGCCATCATCAAGGAGCTCATCGCGCTCCAGAACGGCAAGAGCTCGGTGGACGACATCGACCACCTGGGCAACCGCCGCGTGCGGACCGTCGGCGAGCAGCTCGCCTCCCAGTTCTCGCTCGGCCTGGCCCGCATGGCCCGGACGATCAAGGAGCGCATGAACCTCCGCGACGCCGAGAACTTCACGCCGCAGGACCTGGTCAACGCGCGGACCGTCTCGAGCGTCATCAACACGTTCTTCGGGACGAACCAGCTCAGCCAGTTCATGGACCAGACCAACCCGCTGGCCGAGCTGACGCACAAACGCCGCATGAGCGCGCTGGGGCCGGGCGGCCTCACGCGCGAGCGCGCCGGCTTCGAGGTGCGCGACGTCCACTACACGCACTACGGGCGGC
>JAWWAN010000285.1:0-5482 GCA_033721675.1 Rhodothermales bacterium
ATGGCGTGCAGGCGCTCGGCGCGGTCCGAGTAGGTGGCGTAGAGGGTCCGCTTCTGCTCCTCCTGCTCGTTCTGGAGGAGGTGGAGGTCGTTCTGGAGCTTGTGGTCGCGCTTCTCCTCGCTGAGATCCTCGCGGCTGCGGAGCTCGTCGATGAGGGCCTGCTTCTTCTCCTGGTACTCGCGCTCGAAGCGGGCCGTCTCCTCGCCGATGTCGGGCAGGACGAAGAGGTCTTTCTCCGCGCCGGCGGCCTTGGCGACGAACTCGCGGCCCTTGTCGGTCATCTCCAGGGCGTGCTGCTTTTCGTCGAGGTGGTAGTAGAGCGCGTCGTCCACCTCGGGCATACGCTTGGCGTTGTCCTGGAGGTAGAAGAACTCGGTCTTCTGGCGGAGCTGCTCGACGCCGGGTTCCTGGAGGAGCTTCTGGAGCTTCTTGTTCTTGGGGAAGCCGCGCGAGGCGCGCAGCAGGGCCAGGCCGGCCTCGTCCTCTGCCGCGCCCGCCTCCTTGTTCTTGCCGGCCGCCAGGAGCTCGTCGCGCTCCTTCAGCTTGTCCTCGGCCTGCGCCGCGAACTGGGCCACGAGCTTCTTCTGGGCGTAGACGAGGCGGTCTACGGCGGGCTTCAGCTCGGCGAAGCGCGAGTCGTTGGCCTCGGGCACGGGGCCGGAGATGATGAGGGGCGTCCGCGCCTCGTCGATGAGCACGGAGTCCACCTCGTCGACGATGGCGTAGTGGTGGCCGCGCTGGACGAGCTGCTCGGGCTCGACGACGAACGAGTTGTCGCGCAGGTAGTCGAAGCCGAACTCGTTGTTGGTGCCGTAGGTGATGTCCGCCCGGTAGGCCGCGCGCCGCTCGGGCGAGTGGGCCTGGTACTGGTCGATGACGTCCACGGTGAGGCCGAGGAACTCGTAGACCGGCCCCATCCACTCGGCGTCGCGCTGGGCGAGGTAGGGGTTGACCGTGACGAGGTGGACGCCGCGCCCGACGAGGGCGTTGAGGTAGACCGGTGCGACGGCCACGAGCGTCTTGCCCTCGCCCGTCTTCATCTCGGCGATGTTACCCCGGTGGAGGGCGACGCCGCCGAGCAGCTGGACGTCGTAGGGCACCATGTCCCACCGGATGGTAGCGCCGCCGGCCTCCCACTCCCGCCCCACCATGCGGCGGCAGGCGTCTTTGACGACGGCGAAGGCCTGCGGAAGGATCTCTTCGAGGGCGTCTTCGGCTGCGTCGAGCCAGTCCTGCTCCAGCTGGTCGAGCTCGTCGAAGAGGGCCTGCCGCTCGCGGAGGGTCAGCTCGGGCGTCTCGCCGGCGGGCTGCCCGTCGCCGCCGGCGGCGGGCGCGGTGCCCCGGAGCCGGGCGTGGATCTCCGCCTGCTGCGCCTCGATCTCTTCGACGGCGCGGTGGATGTGCGCCTTGAACTCGGCCGTCTTGGCCTGCAGGGCCTCGTCAGAGAGCGCCTGGAACTCGTCGGCGTAGCGGTTGATCTCCTCGACGATCGGCCAGTAGCTTTTGAGCATGCGCTCGTTCTTGTCGCCGAAGAGGTTTTTCAGGAAGTCGAGCATGGGTCTCTATCCAGCCGAAAAAGAGGGGCGGCGCGATAGGCGCGAGCGCCGGAGGCGCCGCCTGCCAGAATGGCGGAGCCGCGGCGAGGAACCGTCGGAACGGGCCGCCCCTGGATCCGCAGGGGGCGTTCACAAAAAGCGCGCCACGGGGGCGCGTCGCACGGATGCGGCCCGCAGGGGGGCCGTGGGAGTACGCCTCTCTCACGCCTGCTGCCGGGGATCCGTTCCCCCTGCGGCCGGGTTCAAAAGATCTTCCCGGCCGCTCCGATACCCGGGATTGGTCACCCTCCACATCCGGGGTGTAGTAGGGGTATCCGCCCGCCCCGAGCAGCGGGCTCGCTCCGCGCGCCGCGCCCCGTCTTCCGCCCGCACCGTGCTATGAAGGCTTTTCTTCTCGCCCTGCTCGTCTTCGCCGCCGTTCCGGTAGCGGCCCAGCCGAGCGATCCGTCCGGCTTCGCCTTCCTGCGCCTCGAACCCTCGGCGCGGGCGGCGGCCCTCGGGGGGAGCTTCTCGGCGGTCTACGGGGACGACGTCAACGGGCTGTTCTACAACCCGGCGCTGCTCAACGCCGAGACGCACCGCGCGCTCTCGGTATCCTACCTGAATCACCTGAGCGACATCAACGCCGGCTTCGCGGCCTACAGCCGCCACGTGGACGGGGTCGGTACGTTCGGCGCCGGGTTGCGCTTCCTCAGCTGGGGCGAGCTCGAAGGGGCCGACGAAGACGGCAACCGCACCGGCACGTTCTCCGCCTCCGACGTCGCCCTGACGCTGGGTGCCGCGCGCGCGCGGGGAGACCGGCTGCACTACGGCGCCAGCGTCCACGTCATCTACTCGTCCGTCGAAGACTTCAATGCCTCGGCCCTCGCCGCCGACGCCGGCGTGGTCTATCACGTGCCGGACCGCGCCCTCGCCCTCAGCGCCTCCGTCAACAACCTCGGCGTGACGCTCTCTTCGCTCGGCGAGACCGACGACGAGCTGCCGCTGGACCTGCGCCTGGGCGTGACGAAGCGGCTCCGCTACGTGCCGCTGCTGGTCTCCGTCACCGGCTACAACCTGCACGACGTCGGCGACGCGCCGGAGGGCGGCACGGCCCTCGGCAACGTCTTCCGGCACCTGGCCTTCGGAGGTGAGTTTCAGTTCAGCCAGGCCTTCAACCTGCGCTTCGGATACAACCACCGGCGGCACGAAGCCCTCAAGACCGACAGCCGGCTCGACCTCGCGGGCGTCGGCCTCGGGTTCGGCCTCAAGGTCTCACGCTTCCGGCTCGACTATGCGTACAACTCGTGGTCGTTCGGCGGGCTGCATCAGTTCACCGTCCGGACGCCGCTCTGATCTCAACCCAGGAGGTTCTGTGATGCGCATGTTTGCCCTGTCCCTGTTCGTGATCGCCGCCCTCGCCGGCTGCTCGGTCTTCGGCTCCGGCGGCGACTCCGCCGACGCCGACGACCTCGGCCAGTTCGAGCGCGTGACGCTCGAAGAAGGCGAGACGGTCTTCATCAACGCCCTCGACGTCCGGATCACGTTCGTCGAAAAAACGGAAGACAGCCGCTGCCCGATCGGGGTGGAATGCGTCTGGGAGGGCGAGGTACAGGCCCTCTTCCAGGTGACGCCCACCGGATCCCCCGCCCAGTCCGTGACGATCCGGGGGTTCGTGGACGACGCGGGCGAGAACACGGTGATCGCGGACGCCGCCGGATTCCGCCTCACGCTGGAACGCCTCGCGCCCTACCCCGTGGACGGCCAGGCGGACGCCGCACCGCCGACGGCCACGCTGACCGTGATCCGGCTCTAGGGCTCCGTCCTGCTTCGCCTACTACAAGCGGGGGCGTCGCTATCGGATAGCGACGCCCCCTCTTCTTTTGATTCCGGCGGCCTCAGGTCTCCATCTCTTTCAGCTCTTCGGGGTCGCGCTTGAGCAGGCCCTGTTTCTTGTAGTAGATCATCGTGGTGTCTAGCGTGCCGTGGCGCATGCGCTGCTTCACCTCCTGCAGGCTCATGCCGTCGTTGAGCCAGATGAGGGCCGCGGTGTGGGTGAGGCTGTGGGGCGTCACGCCACGCCGCTTGATACCGGCGTCCTTCAGGTGGCCGTTGATGCGGCTCCGCACCGAGCGCGTGTTGAGACGCTCCCCCTCGCTCCGGTGCCCGTGTGAGACGAACAGCGGGTCCTCGGGGCGGATGCGCCCGCGCGTGTCCAGGTAGATGCGGATCTTCTCCATCACCGGCGGATCGACCGGCACCTGCTGATCCTTCTCCGTGTGCCCTTTGCCCTGCACGCGCAGGTACCACCCCATCAGCGTCTGCTCCAGGTCCCGCAGGTCCGCCCGCACGATCTCGATCTCGCTCAGGCCGCCGTAGAGCATCAGATAGATGATGGCGACGTCGCGCTTGCCGATCTGGGTGGTGGCGTTGACCGTGTCGAGGAGCTGCGCGATCTCGGTCTCGGTGAGCACCTGCCGGGAGTGGCTCGACGGGCGCCGGTTGCCCTTGACGGCGGCGGCGGGGTTCTCGGTGAGCAGCCCGATGTCCAGGAGGTACTGGCAGAAGCGGCGGAGGGCGGTCAGGTAGGTGGAGACGGAGACCTGGCTCAGCTCGCGCGTCTCCATCAGGTACCGCTTGTAGTCCCGCACGCCGTCGGCCGTGAAGCGGAACTGCCCGCGCTGCTGGACGAACCAGCGCTCGAACTCGTGGAGGGAGCGGCGGTAGGTGCCCCGCGTCTCCTTGCTCCGGTCCTTGAGGTACTCGGTCTGGAAGTCGTCGAGGCGGCGGCGCAGCTCGCCGAGCGTGAGGGTCAGCCCGGCGGCGCCGGACGAGGAGGCCTTGGTGCCCATGGTGCCCATGCTGGAAAGTGCCGACAAACGGCGGCGGCCCCAACGGCCCCGCCCGTCTCACCCTCTAAGGAACCACTTCCAACGCCCACTTTCAATAACGGAGATAAAAAAGCGGGGACTGGGGACTGGCCACCGGGGACTGGGGGCTCCTCCCGGCCCCTGGTGCCCAGTCCCCAGTCCCTAAACCTCCATCTCCGGGTCGATCCCTTCGATGACCTCGACGAACTTGCGCAGGAAGCTCACGCCCATCGCGCCGTCGATGATGCGGTGGTCGTAGGAGAGCGAGAGGTACATCATCTGGCGCACCGCGATGACGTCGCCCAGCGCGGGGTCCTCGATCACTACGGGGCGCTTCTTGATGGCCCCGGTGGCGAGGATCGCCACCTGCGGCTGCGAGATGATGGGCGTCCCCATGATCGACCCGAGCGAGCCGACGTTGGTGACGGTGAACGTGCCCCCGGAGAGGTCGTCCGGCTGGAGCGCCTTGGTGCGGGCACGGTGCGCGAGGTCGGCGGCGGCATGCGCCAGCCCGACGAGGTTCTTCTGGCCGGCGTCCCGGATGACGGGCACGATGAGGCCGGCATTCTCCAGGGCGACGGCGATCCCGATGTGATAATCTTTCTTGACCAGAATCCGGTTGCCGTCCACCGAGCTGTTGAGCACGGGGTGTTCGCGGAGAGCCTCTACCGCCGCGTGGACGAAGAACGGCGTGAAGGTCAGCTTGACGCCCTCCCGCTCCATGAACGCGGCCTTGTTTAGCTCGCGGGCGCGGACGAGGTTCGTGACGTCGGCCTCGGCGAACGAGGTCACGTGCGGCGAGGTCGCCTTCGAGCGGACCATGTGCTCGGCGATGATCTGCCGCATCCGGTCCATCTCGACGACCTCGACGCGCTCGCCGGCCTGCGCGGAGGGGCGCGTGGCGGATGGGCTGGCAGCGGCGCCGCGCTGTACGGCGGGGCGGGCCGGGGCCGCCTCCTTGGCCGGGCGCTCGGTGCGCTGCTTCAGGTAGCCCAGCACATCCTGCTTGGTGATGCGTCCCTCGCGCCCGCTCCCCGGGATGCCCGCGAGCTCGGCCATCGACAGGCCCTCGGTCTC
>JAWWAN010000286.1:0-5460 GCA_033721675.1 Rhodothermales bacterium
CGGCGGGGCCGGCGCCGTCGGGGTCCACCTCGTAGGTCTCCTCGTCGAACGTCGAGCCGTTGTCCCGGCCGTAGACGTTGAAGTCGTAGCTGCGGGCGCGGGCCAGCTCCTTCAGCTCGGTGTAGTCGCCGGCCGAGATCAGGGGCTGGGCGAAGAGCTGGAGGCTGAGCATCGGCGTGAACGTCCAGTTGAGCCGGATGTTGGCGGCCACGGTGGTCTGCTCCAGATGCCCGAAGACGTAGCGGTTGCCAAACGTGGCGCCGGCCGCCGGGTCCTCGATGCGCGTCACGTACTGGGCCACGTTCTCGAAGCGGGTCAGGTTGGGCGCTACCGAGAGGTTGAGGCTGGGCATGGGCCGCCACTCGACGCGGAACTGGAGGCTGTTCTCGTTCGAGCCCTCCACGTTCTGCCAGCGCCACCCTTCCAGCCCGAAGATGAGGGCCTTGCGGCTGTCACTGTCGCCGCCGCCGAAGACGACCCAGCTCTGCGGGCTCTCCATCAGCGGGCCGCCGCGCGTGGACGTGTTGTTGAGCGTCGTCGGGGCGAAGCGGCCGCCCACATACGCGCCGTAGAAGTTCTTGAACTGCACGAACGTGTTGCCCCAGAAGCCCATCTCGGTCCGGTTCCCCCCGAAGTCGAAGCTCTGGAAGTGGCTCGTGTTGATGAAGATGCGGCGGTAGAACGACTTCGGCTCGTACCAGCGGTAGCCCAGGACGAGGTGGCCGTTGATGAGGTCGGAGCGCCACAGGAAGCCGGCGTCGTTGAGGTCGAACGAGGGCGAGAAGAAGCCGACGGCGGCGTTCGTGTAGAAGCGCCCGCGTTGCTTGTTGAGCATCAGCCGGCCGCCCATGCCGGTCAGCGACGTCGCGCTGCTGTCGAGGTCCACGTGGTCGGCGTCGGGCCGCTGGAAGTAGTGGAGCGAGCTGCGCTGGAGGCTCGTGATGCGGTCTTTGGTGCCATTCACGTTGGAGAGGCCGGCCCAGCCGGTGAGCACCCACGTGCGGTCCTCGTCGAGCGTCGTCCAGCCGTCGATGCCGGCCACGTAGGCGGATCCGTTGATCTGATCTTCGAGGCGATTGCCGTCGCCGAAGTCGCGGACGGTGGTGGTGGAGATGAAGCCGAGAGCGTGGCGGCCTTCGCTGATCTCGCGCTGGCCCCGCACGATGCCGTAGTAGGAACGCGGCTCCACCTCGGCCTTGCCGCGCACGCCGTCCAGCTCGTAGGCGGCCACGGCGTCGTCGGTCATGGCCTGCACCGCGCCGATGTTCCACCCGCCGCCCACCTTGCCGGTGAGCTTGAGCGCGCCGAGGATGCGGGCGCTCTCGGGCATGTCCGCATAGTCGTGGCTCGGCAGCCCACCGGACGGCGCGCGGCCCACGCGGCGGCTGTAGAAGAAGTCCGGATTCCCGAAGTTGAAGCCCCAGAAGTTGTTCGAGCCGCCCATCCCGAAGTTGAAGATGGACGAGCCCTCGATGAAGAAGGGGCGCTTCTCGGGGAAGAAGGTCTCGCGGTCGGAGAGGTTGACCACGGCGGGGTCCACCTCCACCTGCCCGAAGTCCGGGTTGACCGTCCCGTTGAGCGTGAGGTTGCTGGTGAGGCCGACCTTGAAGTCGACGCCGAGGTCGGGCTGGAAGTCGGAGCCGTCGTTGAACGGATCGCCCTCGGCGGCGTCGGTGAAGGCGGCGCGCGTGGTGACGTACGGGGTGGCTTCGAGCTGGCGCGGCGGGCTGATGGCCTCGACGCCGATGAGGTCGGCGAAGCGGCTCACGAAGCCGCTCTCGCCGCGCGGCGTGAAGACGAGGAACGTCTGCTCGTTCTTGCGGGCGATGTCTCGCCGGAAGTTGATGCCCCAGGTGTAGACGTCTTTCTTTCGGAAGCGGAGCTGCGAGTACGGAATGCGCATCTCGGCGACCCAGCCCTCATCGTCCATGCGGGTGCGAGCCTGCCAGACGCCGTCCCACGAGTCGTCGTCCCAGTCGTCGTTCATCAGCACGCCGTCCATGAGGGTTCCGGAGGCGTTGACGGCGAAGTAGAAGCCCGTCCGGCGGTCCAGATAGGGGTCGATGAAGAAGCCGAAGGCGTCGGCGTCGAGGTTGGCGTCGCGCCGGCCCAGGCGGGCGACGATGGAGTCCGGCGCGGCGTCGAACATGCGGGCGCCGATGTAGAGGGCTTCGTCGTCGTAGAGGACGCGGACGACGGTGCGCTCGGTGGCGGGGGCGCCTTCGACGGGTTCCCGCTGCCGGAAGCCCTCGATGACCGGCGCGCCCTGCCACGCTGCTTCGTCCAGCCGTCCGTCGATGGCGATGGTGGACTCGGTGAGGCGGACGGCGCTGACCTGGAGGCGGCCCGAGGCGGACCGGGTCACTCCTTCGGAGTTTTCGGCGAGTGCGCTCTGGGCGTCGGGTCGGGTTCGTTGTTGCGCCGTCGAGATCGCGGGCGGCACCAGCAGCAGGCTCAATACGACGAGGGCGAGGTACAGTGGCAGTCGCGGCATGGTGGGTAGCAGCTGGGTGAGCAGGCGTCCGAGGACGGCAGGAGGGGGATCGCTAGTTTTCTAGCACTTCGTGCCCTACGTTAATTTTTTAGCAGGGATGCACGGTGTCCGAAAAAAAATGGAACGCTCCTCCGGCGCAGGTCCCGGCCTCCTCGTCTTGACGCGCCCCCGCTGCCGGGGATGCGGGTAAAAAAACGCCCCCGTCGCCGGCGTGGCGGCAACGGGGGCGCAGTGTGCACAGGGACCTAGGTGTCAGCCGCGCCGCAGAAACGCGACGAGCGCGCCGAGCGCCGCGCCGCCGGCGAAAGCCGCTAGCAGCGAGCGGCCCGGAGACCGCCGTACTCGCGCGGGGACGCTGGCGGAGGAACGCTGCGCCGCCTGGTGCAGCGCCAGCAGCCGCCGCATCGAGCCGGGTTGCGCCCCGCGCCCGAGCCGCCCGAGGCGGACCCCCGCCACCCGCACATCGAGCCGGAGGCCGGCATCGCGCAGGGCGGCATCGGCGCGGGCCAGCCACGCGGCGTGGTCGCCGCCGGGGAGGGCCACGGCCATCAGCCTGCGGCCCGTCCGGACGCCCGGTACGTCCACCACGACGGCGTCGCCCTGCCCCTCGATGCGGACGGGGACGCCGTCGATCTCGACGACGAGGTCGGCGTGGACGTCGAGGGCGGTCATCGGGCGGCCTCGTCGCGGGTGCGGATGCGGACGGTACCGTTCATCTTCCAGCGGGCGTGCTCCGCACCGCTGCCGGCCTTGCTGGGTACCTGCAGCTCGAAGTTGTCGAACTCGTAGGCGATCTCGGCGCCGCGGCCGGTGAGCTTGTCATAGAGGCCGATGGCGAGCTCAGGCCACGTGCGCGTGGCATCGGGTGTCTCGGTGAGGGTGGAGTTGGTCTGGGTGTCAGCCATGGGTCTGGGTCGGTTTGAAGAAGAGGATGCCCGAACTGCGGCAGAGAGCCCGCGGCGCACAGAGGTCGGAAACCTGTTCGGCGGCGGGGCGCCGGTTCGGAAAAACGATGGGGCGCACGGACAGGAAGCAGCGCCGTAATAGAGGGGATGATCATGAGATGCAGAGCGCGGCGCGCAGGTCCACCGCCGGTGCGACGATCCGGTTATGGGCCTTCGCGCGCCCGTAACGGTCTTGTCGCAGGAGAACGACACCCCGGCCGCTCACGTCAGAGCCTTCCCCTCCCCCGCGCTCGGGCCGCCGCGCGCCTGTCCTCCACCCTCCCTGTCCATGCCTCCCAAGAAGATCCTCGTCACCGGGGCGACCGGCTACATCGGCGGCCGCCTGGTGCCGTGCCTGCTCGACGCCGGATACGCCGTCCGCTGCTTCGTGCGCGATGCGGACCGGCTGCGGCGCGCCGCGTGGGAAGACCGCATCGAGGTCGCCGTCGGCGACGTGCTCGAACCCGAGACGCTCGGCCCGGCCCTCGCCGGCATCGACGTGGCATACTACCTCATCCATTCGCTCGGGGCGGGCAAGAAGGCCTTCGCCGAGCGGGACCGCCGGGCGGCCGAGAACTTTGCCCGTGCGGCGGCCGAGGCCGGCGTCCGGCGCATCATCTACCTCGGCGGCATCCGCCCGAAGACGGACCGCCTCTCGCCGCACCTCCAGAGCCGCCTCGAAACCGGCGCCGTGCTGCGCGAGGGGCCAGTCCCCGTCACCGAGTTTCGGGCGGCCGTCATCGTCGGCTCCGGCAGCATCTCGTTCGAGATGATCCGGTACCTGACCGAGCGCCTGCCCGTGCTCATCACGCCGCGCTGGGTGCGGACGCCGACGCAGCCCATCGCCATCCGGACCGTCCTCCAGTACCTCGTGCAGGCGTTGCGCGTGCCCGAGAGCAGCGGCCGGGTCTTCGAGATCGGCGGCGCCGAGGTGCTCACCTACGGAGACATGTTCCGCATCTACGCCAAGGTGCGCGGGCTCCGCCGGATCCTGCTCGACGTGCCCGTGCTCACGCCGCGCCTCTCGGCGCACTGGGTGGGGCTGGTCACGCCGCTCAACGCGCGCATCACCCGCCCCCTCGTGGAAGGGCTCGACAACGAGGTGGTGGTCGATGATGAGGATGCCCGCGCCCTCTTCGATGTGGAGCCGCTCACCTACGAGACGGCTGTGCGGCTGGCCCTGGCCCGCTTCGCCGACGACACCGTAGACACCACCTGGAGCAGCGCCGTCTCGTCGGGCCTCGAAGACGCCGGCATGATCGAGGAGCTGGAGGACGAGGAGGGCCTGATCCAGGAGCGCCTGACGCTGGCCGTACGCGCCGCCCCGGCCGACGTCTTCGCCGAGATCAAGCGGCTGGGAGGCGATACGGGCTGGCTCTATGCCAACACGCTCTGGAAGATTCGCGGCCTGCTGGACCTGCTCGCCGGCGGCGTCGGCCTGCGCAAGACGCGCCGCACCTACACCCGGCTGCGCGAGGGCGACACCGTAGACTTCTGGCGCATCGAGGCCATCGAGGAAGACCGTCTCCTGCGGCTGCGCGCGGAGATGAAGGTGCCCGGCAGGGCCTGGCTCCAGTACGAACTGCAGCCGAACGGCGAGGGCCTGACGGCGATTACGCAGACGGCGTTCTTCGAACCCAAGGGGCTGGTCGGGTTTCTCTACTGGTACCTGTTCTACATCCCGCACCGGTTTATCTTCCCCGGCATGCTGCGCGAGCTGGGCCGCCGCGCCGAGGCGCGCGCCGCCCGGCGGGCGGCGGCGGCGGCCTGAGCCGCGGTGCAACCTTTGCGGGGCGCCCGCGAACGCAGCAGGCAGCCCGTCACCTCCACCGCCCTGGCCCTTCCATGCGCTCGTCCGTCCTCCCGGCGTTCCTGACCCTCTTCGTTCTCTCCGGCTGCGAGCGCGTGGCGGAGATCCGTGGATCCTTCGAGCCGGAGACGCCGCACGCCCGCTACGCCGCGTCCCTCGCGGCCGCCGGGCTCGCGGAGACGGCGCTCGGGCAGGCCTGGCAGGCCGCCGCC
>JAWWAN010000287.1:0-5454 GCA_033721675.1 Rhodothermales bacterium
CGCGATGGACTCGCTCGCCGCCGCCGAGGCCGTGCTCGCAGAAGCCGCCACCCGCTACCCGGAGCACGCCCGCGCGCTCTACTGGCTCGGCGACGTGCGCCTCCGGCGCGGCCGCCCGGCCGACGCGCTGCCGCCCCTCGAACGCGCCGTCGCGGTCCAGCCGGCGTTCGTAGAGGCGCAGGTGAAGCGGGCCGAGGCCCTGGCCGGGTCAGGGCGCCTCGCAGAGGCCGCCGCCGCGTACCGCGCCGCGCTCGACGCCGACCCCGTCCATCTGCCCGGCGCGTGGAACGACCTCGGCTTCCTCCTGCTCCAGCAGAACCGGATGGCCGAGGCCACGCCGCTGTTCGAGCGGGCCGTGGCGCTGGACCCCGACCTCGTGCCGGCGCTCGTCAATCTGGGCTCGGTACGGATGCTGGCAGGCGCGCTCGACGACGCCGCCGCCCACTTCGAGCAGGCGCTGCGGCAGGAGCCGGACCACCTGCCGGCCCTGGGCAACCTCGGCCTCGTCTACGCGCAGCTCGGCCGTTACGAGGAGGCCCGCGAACGGCTGAGGCGGGTGCTCGCGCTCGCCCCCGGCGATGCCCGCGCCGCCGCCGCGCTCGACCAGGTCGAACAACGCATCCGGGAGCGCTCATGAAGGGACGGACGATATGCGGACTCGCCGGTGCCCTGCTCGCCGTGCTGCTGCTGCCGGCCTGCGGGCAGCCGGATGCCGGCGCCGCCACGGACGGCCTCGTCGTGGTCGACCTCGACCGGCGGGATCCGGAGCGCCTGCTGCGGTACTATTTCGGGGGATATGCCGGCCCGGGCGGCGGCGATCCGTTCGAGGCCGGCTTGCTGCGCGAGCAGGAGGGCCGCTTCTTTCTCGATGCCCCCCGCCTCGCCCAGCAGCATCCCGACCTCGCCGGATCGCTCGACGCCTCCATCGCGGACGGACGGCTCGACTGGGACGAGCTGGAGGCGTTTCTCCGCGCCACCTACTACGACGCGCGCGGCGTGCCACCGACGCTCGACGCCCTCCGCGCCGAGGTGCCCTATGCCGCCGAGGATACCGCGTGGTTCTCCGTGGAGATCGATGGCGTGATGACCACGGCGCGGCGCCGTGTCTTCGTGCCCGTCTCGGCGCTCCGCCACGCGCTGCGGAATTATGCGGCGCAGGGCGAGCAACTCCTCTATCCCGAAGGAACCCCGTTCGTCGGGGAGCACTGGGACGGCGACACCCGCATCGAGACGACGATGATGCGGAAGCGGGCCGACGGCGCCTGGGATTATGCCACCTACGGGGCTGATGGGCGGCTCGCAGACGCGACGCAGGCCCGGCCCCGCGCGCTGAAGACCCCTACGCAGTGCGTCGGGTGCCACTACGGCAGCAAACTCTTCGAGCCGGAGCGCAGCTTCCCCGCCGCCGCGCCGGACGGCCCCCACGGCCCGCGTGGTCTCTACGTGCCCGATGCCTGGCGCGACGCCGAGGTCGCCCGCTTCTTCGACGAGCACCGCAAGCGCAGCGACACCGTCCTCGGGCTGTACAACACCCTCTTCGTCAGCCGCCTCCGCGCCGACCGCCGGGCCGGCCGCCTCGCCCCCGACGCCGCCGCCCTGCTTGACTCCCTCGGGCTGTAAGAGCGGGGAGCGCGGAATCTTGAATTATAGATGACGAAGGAGAGGAGGGGGCCGCGTCGCCGTACCTTCGCCCTGCGTCCTTCCTCGTTCTTCATTCGACTCTTCGCCCGGCTATGCCGCTCAGCACCGTCCGCCTCGTCAATGCGGTGTTCTATGCCCACCACGGCGTGATGCAGGAGGAACACCGCATCGGCGGGCGCTACGAGGTGGATGTCTCGATGGATCTCGATATCACCGAGGCCGCCCGCGAGGATGCCCTGGAGAAGACGGTCGATTACGAGCGCATCTACCAGCTCGTGCAGGCCCTCGTCGTCGAGAACCGGTTCTATCTGATCGAGCGGCTGGCCTACCTGATCGGGCAGCGGGTGCTGGCGGCGTACCCGATGGTCGAGGCCGTGGAGGTGGCCGTGCGCAAGCCCAACCCGCCGGTGGGCGGCACGGCGGACCGCGCCGAAGCCGTCTACCGGGCCCGGCGCGACGGTGCATGAGCGACCCACTAGAGGAGCGGGATCGGGTCGCCGTCCGGCGTGAGCAGGACGACGGTGGTGGCGGAGAGCACCGCGCGCGGCACCGTGAAGGTCAGCCGCTGGAAACGCAGCGCCTCGCACATCTCGCCGTGGTCGTCGTGGTGCAGCCACACCTCGGCGGCATCCCCGCGGATCCGGTGGCGGAGGCGGAAGTCGTGCGGCGCGCAGCCCGCGCTGTGCGTCACCGACACGTGCAGGCCGGCGGCGTCCAGCGACGGCGGACTGCCGAGGTCGCTCGCCTCGCGTACGACCGTGTACGGGTCTCCGAAATCGACGCCTCCACTGCCGGAGAGGCCGCCGAGGAGTTCACAGCCGCCGGCGAACGTCAGCGCCGTGGCGGCGAGGAGCAGCGGAAGCAACGCGGGGCGGAACAGCATGGCACGGACGGGGATGGCTCGCGCGGAAGAACAGACGCCGGGCCGGCACGTTCAGTACGGCGCGCACGGCCGGGCGTAGCGCTACTACGCCCCGCCGCGCTTCGATACCCAATTTCTGCGACGAACAGCCTGTGATGGTGGACGAGCGATACGAGCCCGTGATCGGCCTGGAGGTGCACTGCCAGCTGCGCACCGCGACCAAGATCTTCAGCCCGGAGCCGGCGGCCTTCGGCGCCGAGCCCAACCGCCACGTCGACCCCGTCAGCCTCGGCCATCCCGGCACGCTGCCCGTGCTCAACCGTACGGCCGTCGAGTACGCGGTCCGGATGGGGCTCGCCACGCACTGCCACATCGCCCCGCGCAGCATCCTCGCGCGCAAGCATTATTTCTACCCGGACCTCCCCAAGGGCTACCAGATCTCGCAGTACGAGACGCCGCTGTGCTCCGGCGGCTTCGTCGAGATCCTGATGGACGAAGACGAGGTGCCCGCCGGCCGCCCGCGCACCCGCCGCATCGGCCTCACCCGCATCCACCTCGAAGAAGACGCCGGGAAGAGCCTCCACGACCAGGACCCCGCGGCCACGCTCCTCGACTTCAACCGCTGCGGAACGCCCCTCATCGAGATCGTCTCCGAGCCCGATCTCCGGTCCGCGCGCGAGGCGTACCTCTTCGTCCAGAAGATCCGCCAGATCGTGCGCTATCTGGGCATCTGCGACGGCAACATGGAGGAGGGGTCGCTGCGGTGCGACGCGAACGTCTCGGTCCGCCTCCGCGGGCAGACGGCCTACGGCACCAAGACCGAGATCAAGAACATGAACTCGTTCCGCAACGTCGAGCGCGCGGTGGATTTCGAGATCGCCCGCCAGATCCACCTCATCGAGCGGGGCCAGACGGTGATCCAGGAGACGCGCCTCTGGGATGCCGACGCCCAGCAGACCCGCTCGATGCGGTCCAAGGAGGAGGCGCACGACTACCGCTACTTCCCCGACCCCGACCTCGTGCCCGTCGTCGTGGACGAGGCCATGCTGACGGCCATCCGCGATGCGCTGCCCGAGATGCCCGAGCGCCGCCGCGCGCGGTTCGAGGACGAACTCGGCCTGCCTACCTACGACGCCGACGTGCTGACGCAGGAACGCGCCCTGGCGGACTACTTCGAGGCCGCCGTCGGTGCGCTCTTCAAGCGCACGCGCGGCGGCGACACGCGGGCGCAGGCCAAGGCCGTCTCCAACCTCGTCATGACGGATGTGCTGCGCGTACTCTCCGAGCGCGGCCTCACCCCGGAAGCCATCCCCATCGACGCCGAGCGCCTCGCCGAGCTGGTCCATCTGCGGCTCGACGACGCCGTCAGCTCCACCGCCGCCGCCGAGATCTTCAACCGGATGCTGGACGATGACCGGCGGCCCGGCGAGATCGCCGAGGCCGAGAACCTGCACCAGGTCTCCGACGCCGGCGCGCTCGCCCCCGTCGTGGAGCAGGTGCTGGACGAGCACCCGGGGCAGGTCGAGACCTATCTGGGCGGCAAGCAGGGCCTCATCGGGTTCTTCATCGGGCAGGTGATGCGCCGGTTCGACGGCTCGCCGGACCCGAAGGCCGTCCGCCAGCTCCTCGAAGAACGCCTCGCCGCACGCGGCGCCTGACCTTTTTCACCGCGCGGTATGGGCTCGTGGCCCCGCCGCGCCTTCGTGCTGATATTCTACCGGATGCGATACCTGATCTGCCTGATTCCCGCCGCCCTGCTCGGCCTCGCCGCCTGCGGCGAACCGCAAGACGCGGCCGTCCGCAGCCACCTCTCCGGCCGCCTCGCCCTCGATGCCCGCATCGACTCGTCAAGCGACCAGAGCGGCTTCGAAGTCCTCGTCGCGCGGGGGGGGGACGATGTGGACACGCTCGGCTACGCCGTCACCGACGCAGACGGCGCCTTCGCCACGGACGTCGTCGCGCCGGAGCGGGGGATCTATCCGCTGCTCATCAGCCGGGGTGGGACGGTGCTCCACGCCGGCGAGCTGGTGGTGGCCGACGCGGATACGGCCGTGGTGAACGCCACTCTTCCGCTGGGCAACCGCCTTCTGCAGGTGCGCTCGCCGGAGAACGCGGCGTGGCTCGCGCTGCGCAACACCAAGGCGCAGTATCACCAGACCCTCACGCGCCAGCTCCAGGGAGTGGGCTACGAGGAGACCGCCGTCCGCAACGCCGTGATGCAGACGGCCCGCATCCTCTGGTCGATGCGCGAGACGTTCCCCGGCACCGTCGGCAGCGAGCTGGCCGCCGCCGAGGCCGTCGCCATGGTCGGCGGGTGGGACGACTCGCTCGCCGTGGCGTGGGCCGAAGCCGTGCCGCCCGCCGACGCCGGCTACGCCGATGCCGCGAGCGTGGCCCGGCAGGCGACGGCCCGCCGCGACGGCCCGGAGGCCGCCCTCGCCCGCACGCGCGCCTTCCAGGCCCGCGCCACCCACCCGGAGGACCAGGCGCGCCTCCAGCAGGAGATCGTGCTGGCCTACAAAGAACTCGGCGAGCCGGACTCCGCGCTGGCCGCCGCCCGCCGCCTCGCCGCCGACTTCCCCGACGGGCCGTTCGCCGAGTGGGCCTCGCGCGCCTCCTATGAGCTCGAAAACCTGCGACCCGGCATGCCGGCGCCCGACTTCACGGCGCAGACGATAGACAGCACCACCGTCTCGCTCCAGGACCTCGGCGGCCGGCTCGTGCTGCTCGAGTTCTACGTGCCGGGCAGCCCGGTGTACCTGCGCGAGCTGCAGACGCGCAACGCCCTCGGAAGCGCCTTCCCCGACGGCGTGCTTGAGATCATCTCCGTCTCCGTCGAGCAGGACGGCGCGCTGACCGAGGCCTTCCTCGACGGGCGCGCCGTGCCGGGCCGCCACGTGGTGCTGCCGGCAGGCCTGGACGACGAGCGGGCGCGGCGCTATAATGTGAAC
>JAWWAN010000288.1:0-5448 GCA_033721675.1 Rhodothermales bacterium
CCCGGAGCCGGCCGCCGCCCCGGCCCGTTCCGAGACCCGTTCCCCAATCCCCATTCCGCAGGAGTCATGTCACGTCAAGCACGCGTCGGGTTGCTGGTCTTTGCCGGGCTGGCGTTGTTCATGCTGGCGCTCTTCGCCCTGGCCAACCGCTCGTTCCTCTTCAGCGACACGTTCGTGGTGCGCTCGCAGTTCAGCCGCGTCTCGGGCCTGCAATCCGGCGCCTCCGTGCAGTTCCAGGGCGTCAACGTCGGGCGCGTCGAGAGCGTGCGGCTGCCAGACGAGCCGCGCGGCAAGATCGTCGTGACGATGGCGATCCAGGAGCGTGCCCAGCACCTGGTGCACAGCAACACGCAGGCCCAGATCAAGACCGACGGGCTGGTGGGCAACATGATCGTGGTGCTCGTCAACCCCGTCCCCACCGAGGGCGCCGTGGCCGACGGCGCGGCGATCGACGAGGGCGACTTCATCCAGGGCGTCGATCCCTTCGACGTCTTCGAGATCACGGACAAGGCGCTGGCCTCGGTGCAGCGCTTCGAGGAGAGCGCGACCTCGTTCGAGCAGATCATCCTCGACATCCGCAACGGCGAGGGCACGATCGGCAAGCTCATCTACGACGACGCCCTCTACGCCAGCCTCCTCAACACGACCGAAGAGACGCAGCGCCTGATGACGAATCTCGGCAACGACGCCGAGGCCCTCGTGGCCCTCGCCGGGCAGGCCACCGAAGGCGTGCAGGACATCCTCGCCAAGGTCGAATCTGGCGACGGCACCATCGCCCGCCTCATCAACGACCCCGGCGTATACAACTCGCTGCTGGCCACCGCAGACACGCTGCAGGCCATCTCGACGAGCCTGCGGGCGCTCTCGTCGAATGCCGAGAACATGGCGAACTGGGGCGCCCTCGGCGCCTTCCGCTTCGCCGAGCTGATGGAGGCCGGCAAGCACAACTGGCTCTTCAAGCGGTACTTCGAGGAGCGCGGCTACATGGAGAAGGCGGACTTCGAGGTGCGCGAGCGCGCCATTGCCGAGAGCTACCGCGAGCTGATGGAGCGGCAGCGCGAGCTGCAGCAGTGGGAGGAACGCCTCCGCGCCCAGACCGCCCGCATCGACTCGCTGACGGCCGGCGTGCCGCCTCCCGCCCCGCCCGACGACGCGGAGGACGAGACCGAGGCCCCGTCCGAGTCTGGCCAGAACCAGTAAGGCGCCCCGCCGATGCCCGAGGCTGACCCGACGCAGGAAGCACCGCCACGCGGCCCGCTGACGCGGCTGACCGCCTTCGAGACCGTCTTGCTGGTGGGCGGCCTCGTGCTGTTTCTGGTGCTCCTCTTCACGATGGCGGCCCCCTCCGGCACCGACGGGTTCCTGAGCCCGCCGCTGGTGGCCGTGGCCGGCGTGATCCTGGTGTGGCCCCTGCGGAAGCAGCCGAGCGTCCGCGCCCTCCTCTTCTCCGGGGCGTTTCTGCTGGTGATGTGGTTCCTGGTGCGGCTCAGCACCGTGCTGCTGCCCTTCGTGGTCGTCTACCTGCTGGCGTACCTGTTCAACCCGATCGTGACGGCGATGCACGCGCGGTGGAACGTGCCGCGCGGGGCGTCGGCGGCGGCCGTGACGACCCTGCTGCTGGGCCTCTTCGCGCTCTTCATCCTCCTGTTGGTGCCTAACATCGTGGGGGAGCTGAAGGTGCTGGGCACCCGCCTGATCGACGCCATCGGGCAGCTCCGCGCGTGGATGACGACGACGCCCCTGCTGGACCGCCTCGAAGAGACCGGGCTGCTGGAGAAGCGGGAAGTGGTGCAGCGCATCACGAACGTGGCGCAGGAGCAGGCCCAGGCCCTCGCCAGCTGGATCCCCGACGCCGTGCAGGGGGTGGTCCGCTCCCTCTCGTCGCTGCTGGGCGTGATCACCATCGTCGCCATCGTGCCCGTCATCCTGTTCTACACGCTCAAGGACTACCCGTACATCCACCGGCGGCTGGTCGAGCTCTTCCCTACCTTCGGCGGGCGGCGTGAGTATCTCGTCAAGGCGGGCGACATCGTAGGCAGCTACCTGCGCGGGCAGCTCGTCATCAGCGCGATCGCCGCCTTCAACGTCTCGGTGGCGCTGCTCATCTTCGACGTCCCCTTCGCGCTCCTCATCGGCATCGCCACGGGCTTGCTCAACATGATCCCGCAGCTCGGCGCCATCCTGACCAACATCGTCGGGATCACGCTGGCCGTCATCTTCGGCGATCCCTGGTTCATCAAGGCGCTCATCGTCTTCGGCGTGCTCATGGGGCAGTCGATCCTCGAGTCGAGCGTGCTCACGCCCAAGATCATGAGCCATCAGGTGGGGCTGCACCCCGTCCTGATCCTGCTCTCGCTCTTCGCCTTCGGCTTCTTCCTGGGGATCTTCGGGCTGCTCATCGCCGTGCCGGCCACGGCCATCATCATGACGTTCTACAAAGCGTACCGGGACGACTTCACGCTCGACTTCGCCAGCTACAAGCGCCCGCCGAGCCGCCTGCGGTGGCCGCGCCGCCGCCGCACCCCTGCTGAAACGCCGCCCCCGGACGCGGCACAGAAGGACGGCAACGCCTCCGCCGACGCCTGAACCCGGCGCGCCGCCGGGCGTTTGCACCGCGCCCCCACCCACCTGCCGCCGCCGTGCCTCGTACCTTCACCGCCCCGCGCCGCTTCGATCCTGCCCGCTCCCTGCTCGGGCGGCTGCTGTGCCGCCTCGCGGGCGACGCCCGGCGGGGCGAGGCGTGGTACGTGCTCACGCTGGCCGCGCTGGCGCTGGGGCTGGTGCTGGGGCAGTACCTCGCGTGGGCCGTGCTCGAACCGGCCATCGCGGCCGCGCCGCAGGGGCCGCTCGCGCTCGTCTTCTGGGCGGCCCAGCTCGGCGCGGCGGCCCTCGTGGTGCTCGTCGGCGCCGTCGGCTTCCGGCCCGCCGTCGCGGCGACCCTCACGCCGGAGGCGCTGGTGCTGGAGCAGGGGCGGCGGCGGCGCGCACTCGCCCTCGAAGACGTGACGGCCGCCCGCCCGATCCCGGCGCGGACGTTCCATCGCCACTACGCCCGGTACGCCGCCACCGAGGTCTTCGCCGCGCACCTCCATGACGAAGTCCTGCTGGTGGAGACGACCGGGGCGCCCGTGGTGGTCGCCCTCGCCGCGGCGGACCAGGCGGCCCTCGCCGACGCCCTCACCGACGCCCTCGCCTACGAGCGGCCCACCGCCCGGGTGGCCTGACGGCGGGGATGCGGGAAGGGAGAAGCAGGCCGTCCGTCAGAACTCCACGCCGGCGATCTTCGTTAGGCTCCCCTCTTCCTTCTTCCCGCTTTCCCCCTTCGCGCCCGGATGCGCTTCACCGTCGAGCACCGCTGTAGGGAGACCCGCGCCCGGGCCGCGCGGCTGGAGACGGATCACGGGCACATCGAGACGCCCGTCTTCATGCCGGTGGGCACGGTGGGCAGCGTCAAGGCCGTGCAGCCGCGCGAGCTGCTGGCCGACGTCCGCGCACAGATCATCCTCGGCAACACGTACCACCTCTTCCTCCGCCCCGGCACCGACCTGCTGGAGGCCGCCGGCGGGCTGCACCCCTTCATGCAGTGGCCCGGCCCCGTCCTCACCGACAGCGGCGGCTACCAGGTCTTCTCCCTCGCGGACCGCCGGAAGATCGAGGAGGAGGGCGTCACGTTCCAGAACCACATCGACGGTTCGCGCCACCTCTTCACGCCCGAGGGCGTCGTAGACATCCAGCGCCGCATCGGGGCGGACGTGATGATGGTGCTCGACGAGTGCCCGCCCGGCGACGCCTCGGAGCAGTACGCCCGCGAGTCCAACGAGCTGACGCTCCGCTGGGCCGCCCGCTGCAAGGCCCGCTTCGACGAGACCGAGCCGCGCTACGGCCATCACCAGGCGCTCTTCGCGATCGTGCAGGGCGTCGTCTACCCCGCGGTCCGGCGCGAGTCCGCGCGGCGGCTGGTCGCGATGGAGTTCCCCGGCTACGCGATTGGCGGGCTCTCGGTGGGCGAGACGGCCGAAGCCATGTACGCCATGGTCGAGGTCTGCACCGAGATCCTGCCGCCCCACAAGCCGCGCTACCTGATGGGCGTCGGCACGCCCGAGAACCTCATCGAGAACGTGGCGCGCGGCGTCGATATGTTCGACTGCGTGATGCCCACGCGCAACGGCCGCAACGGCATGCTCTTCACCACCGAGGGCATCCTCAACATCAAGAACAAGAAGTGGGCGCGCGACTTCTCGCCGCTCGACCCCGGCCTGGACCGCTACGCCGCGCAGACGTTCTCGAAGGCGTACCTGCGCCACCTCTTCCAGGCGCGCGAGATCCTGGGCCTCCAGCTCGCCTCGCTCCAGAACCTGTCGTTCTACTGCTGGCTCATGGCCGAGGCGCGCCGCGCGGTGGTCGAGGGCCGCTTCGCCGCATGGCGGCGCGAGATCACGCCGCGGGTGAGCCGGCGGCTGTGAGAACAGATGGATTGGAGCGTGATGGTGGGTGATCTATGATTGTCGAAGGGACGGACCTTCGGGGAGGGCGGGCGCCCCTTCTGCCCTCATCAATCCCTGCGCTGCGATCTCCAATCCATCCGTACACCCGCCGAGCAACCTCGCCCGCCGCGCCTGCGTTCAAGCCGCCGCGTACTGCCACCCGATAGCCCGCTCCGCATGGCCCGCCAGTTCGACGTCCCCGTCTTCTACCGCAGCCCCATCATCTCGACCGTCAAGGAGGCGCGGCGCGTGACCGACCCGCGCAAGCGCGACCTCGCGCCGTCCGTGCTGGACTTCGGGCCGGTCCGCTTCAAGATCGGGCGTCACTTTGGGTTCTGCTACGGCGTCGAGAACGCCATCGAGATCGCCTACCGCGCCCTGGAAGAGAACCCCGGCAAGCGCCTCTTTCTCCTCTCCGAGATGATCCACAACCCGCACGTCAACGACGACCTGCGGCGGCGCGGCATGGACTTCCTGCGGACGACGACCGGCGAGCAGCTCATCCCCTTCGACGACCTCCGGCCGGACGACGTGGTGCTCGTCCCCGCCTTCGGCACGACCGTCGAGATCCGCGACGACCTCGCGCGGCGCGGGATCGACACGCAGACCTACGACACCACGTGCCCGTTCGTCGAAAAGGTGTGGCGGCGCAGCGGGCAGATCGGCAAGAAGGCGTACACGATCGTCGTCCACGGCAAACGGTACCACGAAGAGACGCGCGCCACGTTCTCGCACGCGCAGCAGGCGGCCCCCGTCGTCGTCGTGCGGGACCTGGAGGAGGCCCACGCCCTTGCCCGCGTGATCCGGGGAGAGGCCGACGCCGACTTCTTCTTCGACCGCTTCGCCGACCGCCACTCGGACGGCTTCGACCCCGCCCGTGACCTCCGCCGCATCGGCGTCGTCAACCAGACGACCATGCTGGCCTCCGAGACGCAGGCCATCACCGAAGTGCTGCGCGACGCCA
>JAWWAN010000289.1:0-5432 GCA_033721675.1 Rhodothermales bacterium
AATCGATATAGCGTCCTGGATCGGTACCCCGAGGTATACCAGCGCCCCGACGCCTCGCTCTCCGCAATATTCTTTGCGAGGAATATATGGCGTGTGGCGGTTGTAGGACGCCCTCCGATGTTTTACTTTAGGGTCATCCTGCCTCGCAACGTCTGCGCCGCGCCCCCATGATCAAGAAGATCCTCGTCGCACTCGACCCTGACACCGACACGGCCGTCGCCACCCGCTACGCCGTAGACGTCGCCCGCCGGTACGAGGGGCAGGTCACGGGGCTGGCCGTCGTAGACATGGGCAGCATCGAGGCCAGCGGGCGGGGCGGCGGCATCGGGAGCATGTACCTGATGGAGAAGGTGCAGAAGAACCTCACCGAGGAGGCGCGTGCCGTGGCCCGCCGCCTCACCGAAGAGTTCAACGCGGCGATGGAGGATAGCGGCGTGGAGCACGACGTCCACGTCGAGGAAGGCGCGCCGTTTCAGCGGATCATCGAAGACATGAAGTACCACGATCTGCTGGTCGTCGGGAAGGATCCGCACTTCTTCTACAGCCATCCGGAGAAGAAGACGAAGACGCTGGTGCGGGTGGTGCGAGACATGATCTCGCCGACGCTCGTGGTGCCGGCCACGTACCGGCCCGTCCGCAAGGCCCTCGTTGCGTACGACGGAAGCCAGGCGGCGGCCCGCGCGTTGCGGCGCTTCATCCACCTCCAGCCCTTCGGCACGGATGTGAGCGTGGAGATCTTCAACGTCCACGACGAGAAGCAGCGCGAGGGGGCCCAGCTCGAGTTGCGGCTGGCGCGGGAGTATATGCAGGTGCACGGCTACGAGGTGACGGTGACGAGCGAGCTGGGCGGGGATCCCGCCGAGGCGATCGTCGCGTATGCCGGGCGCTACGACGCGGACGTCGTCGTGGCCGGAGCGCATTCGGTCTCGCGGTTCACGCGCCTCGCGTTCGGGTCTACCACCGCCGCGCTCTTGGAAAACAGCCCCGTGCCCCTCTTCCTGGATCACTGACCGGCGCCGGGGCGCCGGTCCTCTAGCGTCGCCAGTGCAGGGGCTCGATGGTCTGGCCGTCGGAGCGGAGCCAGAGGGCGCCGTCGCGCGCCGTGGTCCAGATCCGCGCTCCACGGCTCCGCCAGCGCGCCACCACGTCTTCGTCGGGAAGCCCGAACCGGCCGTGCGGCCCCACGCTGACGACGGCCCTCGGCCCGGGCGTGGAGTCTGGCTGCACGTGCTCGACGAAAGGGACGGTGCTGCTCGTGCGCGAGCCGTGGTGCCCCACCTTCACCACGTCGCTTCGTAGAAGCGCGCCGTAGCGTGCCACGAGACGGCGCTCCGCCTCGGCGCCGGCGTCGCCCATGAAGAGGAAGGTGGTGGCTCCGTAGCGGATGTGCAGCACCACGGAGGCCTCGTTGGGGTCGCCGCTCACCATTCCCTTCTCGGGAGCGAGCACGTGAATCGCTACGGAGGGCGCAAGGTCCAGGGTGTCGCCCATGGCGACGGCCCGGTGGGGTACGCCGAGGCTGTCGAGGACGTGGTGCACCTCGGCGTGGAGGGCCGAGCCGTGGGCCCGGCCGTTGTGGAGCACGCGGCCGACCGGCACGCCGCGCAGCACCGCCGGCAGCCCCCCCAGGTGGTCGGCGTGCGGGTGCGTGATGACGACCGCGTCGAGGCGGCGGATGCCGTACCGCGCGAGGTGCGGCAGCACGGTCCGGCGGCCCTGGTCCGTGGCGGCATCGCGCCCGCCGGCGTCGATCAGCAGGTGGCGGCCGTTGGGGAGCCGGAGCAGCGCCGCGTCGCCGTGCCCGACGTCGAGGAACAGCACGTCCAGGCCCGGGGCATGGGCGCCGCCGAGCACGCCGATCCACACCGCGACGGTGCCGAGGGCGAGCGCGGCGGTGCCCAGGCGCCACCGGTGCCGGGGGCGAGGCCACTGCGCCAGCATCAGGAGGGCGGCGGCCATCGCGGCCAGCACCCACGGGCTCTCCACGTGGGCGTGCACCACGGCCCAGCCCAGCACGGCGTCTCCGGCGGCGGCCGTATGCAGCAGCAGGGTGGCCAGCGCATCTGCGGCAGCGCCGAAGGCACCGGCGGCGGCCGGCCACCACCCGCCGGTGAGCACCACCAGCACCCCGGCCGCCAGCGTCGCCGCCGTCATCGGGATGGCCGGCAGGTTCAGCACGAGCCCGGCAGCAGACGCCCGGCCGAAGTGCGCGAGCAGCACGGGCATGGTGCCAAGGGTGGCGGCCACCGTCACCAGCGTCGTGCTGACGAGCGCGCGGGCGGCGGGTACATCCATCCAGCGCTCTGGCACGGCGGCGGCGAGGCGCGGGTGGAGCGCCACGATGGCCGCGACGGCGGCAAACGAGAGCTGGAAGCCGGGCTCGAAGAGCTGGGTGGGCCGGGCGGCCAGCACCACCAGCCCCGCTACGCCGAGTGTGTTGAGGGGATGCGCCGTCCGTTGCAGCACCGCCGCCCCAATGAACAGCGCAGCCATGATCACGGCGCGGACCACCGAGGCGCCCGCCCCGGCCACGAACACGTAGACCGTCAGCACGGCCAGCGTCGCCACCGAGCGGCTGATCTGCATCGTGCGCCACGCCGCGCCCAGGCGGATGAGCAGGGGGCAGAGGAGCCCGTACAGCACCATCCCCACCAGTAACACATGGAGGCCGGATACGGCGAGCAGATGCATCAGGCCGGTGCGGGCGAGGCGGTCGCGCGTGGCGGCTTCGATGCCGCTGCGGTCTCCCAGCACCAGAGCACGCAGGACGGTGCGCCCGGCTGCCCCCCGCACATGCCGGTCGAGCTGCCTTCGGACGTACTCCCGAACAGGCACGATGATGACTTCCAGCCCATGCCGCTCCGTGCCCTGTACCGCTACCGAGGCGGCGTCGCGGACGGTGAGGGTGGCGAGGATGCGTCTCCGCCACAGCGTGCGCCCGTAGTCGAAATCCGCCGGGTTGCGGCGGCGCGGCAGCGGGCGGAGCTGCCCCCGGAGGCGGACGCGGTCTCCATGGCTGAGGGCAGGGTAGGGGGCCGAGGCCCGCCACGGCCAGCGGGCCAGCGTCACCTGCACCCGCCCGCTCACGGCCATCGTGTCCGTAGCGGCCATCGTGTCTACGGCGAGCACGAACCGGCGGCCGGTGGGGCCGGCCGCCGGGGTCTCGGCGATGCGCCCGCGCACCTCGATGGTCGCGAAGCCTTCCGGGTTTGCGTAGAGGAGGTGGGCGAGGTGCGTCGTGGGGAGCGCGTAGAAGTGGGCGTAGCGCGCGCCTCCCAGGCACAGCACCGCCAGCGCGGCGGCCACCGTCGTGGCCAGCGGGGCGAGCGAGACGAAGCGCCGCCGCCCATACCATCCGGCCACCCCCGCCAGCCCTGCCGCGGCGGCCACCCCCGACAGCCATCCCGCCATCGGCACCGGCGCGGCGGCGGCCATCGCGATGCCGAAGCCGAAGCAGCCGGCCAGCAGCAGGGCCGGGTAGGTGGTCCAGCGGAGCGTGGAGTCCGGGCGCACGGAGGGAGTCCTTTGAGGGGAGCGATCCCGGTAGGTAGCCCTCCGGCGGCTCCCTTCCAAGGATCGGCGCCCCACGCGCCCCGGGCCGCTGCGACGCCGACGAGCCACGAAGAGGACGTGAAGGCTGGCCTCCCGGAAGAACCTCCGCCGACGTCATGAATACCATCCTGGCTGCCCGAATCGGGTGCGGGATGATCCGATCCGGCTCGTTTTCGCGCAGTGTAATATGATGCCGTTGCGTGCGGCTTCCTGCACATCCACCCTCGATCCCCCCTGACTGCATGAGTAGCCGACGTGAGGCGCGCGAGCGTGTGATGCAGGCCCTGTATGCCTACGAGCTGGGCGGCGGTACGGCCCCCCACATCCTGAATACCTTTCTCAAGGCCGAGCTGGCCGACGCCACTACCTATCGCTTCGCCGAGAGCCTCTTCCTCCGCACGCTGGACCGCGTGGACGAGGCCGATGCCCTCATCGGGCGCCACGCCGATAACTGGGACCTCTCGCGGATCGCGCTCATCGACCGTATTCTGCTGCGCCTCGCCATCACCGAGTTCCTTGCTTTCGAAGACATCCCGCCGAAGGTGAGTATCAACGAGGCCATCGACGTCGCAAAGCGGTACAGCACCGAGAACAGCGGCAAGTTCATCAACGGCGTGCTCGATGCCGTCGTCCTCGATCTCCAACAGGAGGGTCGCCTGAAGAAGTCAGGCCGTGGCCTCGTCGGCATGCAGTCGCTCGGGAGCCGGCAGCCCTCGTAGCCCCTCGCATCCATGGGCTTCATCGCCATCGGCGACATTCACGGCTGTGCCCGCACCCTCGACGCCCTGCTCGAGCGGCTCGCGCCCGCCAACGGCGATCACCTCGTCTTCATCGGAGACTACATCGACCGGGGGCCGGACTCGAAGGGCGTCATCGACCGCCTGCTTGCCCTCCACGAACGCCAGGCGTGCACGTTCCTCCGGGGCAACCACGAGGCGCTGCTCCTGGGGTACCTCGACGAGGGGGAGTTCGACCTGTGGCGCATGAATGGCGGCCTCGCCACGCTGCAGAGCTACGCCGAAGACCGGCAGCGCCCGCAGATCCCTGAAGAGCACCTCGCCTTCGTCCGCGCTACGGAGCTCTACCTGGACACCCCGGAGTTCCTCTTCGTCCATGCCGGCCTGCGGCCCGACCTCACGGTGGAGGACAACCTGAAACGGTGCGGCGAGGAGGTCTTCCTCTGGGAGCGCAGCCACCTCGATGCTCCCACGCTGGCCTGGGAGAAGCCCGTCGTGTGCGGCCATACGCCGCGCCCCGAGCCGCTCAACCGCGAGCAGCTCATCGACATCGACACGGGCTGCGTCTACCACATGCACCCGCAGATGGGGCATCTCACGGCCGTCCGTCTTCCGGAGCGCGAGTTCATCTCGGTGCCGTACGAGGGGTGAGGGAATGGCCACAAGGGACCTTCCCCCAGTGGCCATTCCCATAATTCCCTCATAGCCGGAACCAGAGGCCGGCGCGGAGGACGGGGCGCAGCGTGCCCAGCTCCGCATAGACGAGCCGCCCGCTCTGCAGGCGCGTGCTGAAGCGGAAGAACGGTTCGAGCACGAGCCGGAACTGCTGGTTCTTGTCGGACCGCGTGGCGTTGGTGGCGAAGAAGAGGCTCGGCCCGAAGCGGAAGCCGACGTCGAGGTCGTAGCGCTGGTTCGTGTTGCCGATGGTCCGCAGGATGCCGAGCGGGCGGATCGTGCCGCCGAGGCCGCCCGAGACCTGCACGCTCCCCTCGCCATCCCCGAAGCCGGGCGAGATGTCCGTGTAGAGGATGCCCTCGACGGTGTAGACGCTGCGGGCGCTCACGTACCCCGCCTGGATGCCGGCCCCCGGCACGAGCGCGAGGCCGGCCTGGGCGAACGCCTGCTGCGCGGCGGCCGGGCGCG
>JAWWAN010000290.1:0-5426 GCA_033721675.1 Rhodothermales bacterium
CTCGCGCGGGGGCACCACCTGGCCTACGCCGCCGAGGCGCCCGTCATCCACCTGCACGACGAGACGCCGCGCCGCGTCTACAACCGCTACCGCCGCGAGGCCCTCGCCCACCGCGCCATCTTCCCCGAACAGCGCTTCTCGCTGCTGGACTTCGTCCGCTTCGCCACGACCAACATCGCCAGCGACTACTACCACGCCCGGCACGACGGCGTGCTGCTGAAGAACCTCGCCGCGATCCCGGCCTTCCGCCTCTGCCAGTTCTGGGGGACCTATCGCGGGTTCGCCCAGCAGGCCCCGGTCACGGCGCGCCTCAAGGAGACGTTCTACTACCCGCGCGGCCGGAACCGCCCCAGCCGACCCGCCGACCCCGCCCGCGAGCGCCGCGCCATCGACTACACCCGCGCCGGCCGCATGGCCGCCGGCGCCTGAGGCCCACCGCCATGCCCGCTCCCTCTGCCCCGCGCATCGCCGCGCTCGTGCCGATGCGGCACCACAGCGAGCGCGTACCCGGCAAGAACTACCGCCCGTTCTGCGGCGAGCCCCTCTACCGGCACGTCGTCCGCGCCCTGCTCGCCTGCCCCCGCATCACCGACGTCGTGATCGACACGGACAGCCCGGCGATCCGCGACGACGCGGCCGCGTGCTTCCCCGCCGTGCGCGTGCTGGAGCGGCCGCCGCACCTGCGCGACGGCGCCACGCCGATGAACGACGTGCTGCTGCACACCGTGCGCCGCGTGGAGGCCGACCTCTACCTCCAGACGCACAGCACGAACCCGTTGCTGCGCCCCGAGACCATCGCGCGGGCCCTCGCCCGCTTCGACGCCGAGGCGCCGCGCCACGACTCCCTCTTTTCCGTCACCCGCCTCCAGACGCGCCTCTGGGACGCCGCCGGGCGGCCCGTCAACCACGACCCGGCCGTGCTGCTCCGCACGCAGGACCTGGAGCCCCTCTACGAGGAGAACTCGTGCCTCTACCTCTTCTCCCGAGACACGCTCGAACGCCGCGGCAACCGAATCGGGGCCCGCCCGATGCGCTTCGAGATCGCGGCCGAAGAAGCCTGGGACATCGATGAAGAGCTGGACTTCCGCGTCGCCGAATTCCTGTTTGCCCACCGCCACGAACCCGCTGAGTCCTCGCATGAAGGTCCTGATCTCCGCCCCCTACATGATCCCGTCCGTAGATCGCTTCCGCCCGCTGTTCGAGGCGCGCGGCGTGGACCTCGTCGTGCCCACGGTGCATGAGCGGCTCGAAGAGGCGGATCTGCTGCCGATCATCCACGACGTCGACGGCGTGATCTGCGGCGACGACCGCTTCACCGAGCGCGTGCTGCGCGCCGCGCACCGCCTGCGCGTGATCTCGAAGTGGGGCACCGGCATCGACTCCATCGACCAGGCCGCGTGCGCCCGCCTCGGGATCGCCGTCTGCAACACCCCGAACGCGTTCAGCGAGCCCGTCGCCGACTCCGTGCTCGGCTACATGCTCTGCTTCGCCCGCCAGCTCCCGTGGATGACGGACGCGATGCGGCAGGGCGTGTGGGAGAAGATCCCCGGCCGCGCCCTCCGCGAATGCACCCTCGGCGTCATCGGCGTCGGCGACGTCGGCAAGGCCGTCGTGCGCCGCGCCGTCGCCTTCGGCATGCCCGTCCTCGGCTGCGATATCGAGCCCGTCGACCCGGCCTTCGTCGCCGCCACCGGCATCGAGATGACCGACCGCGAGGACCTGCTGCGGCGGTCCGACTTCGTGAGCCTCAACACGGACCTGAACCCGACAAGCCGGCACCTGATGGACGCCGACGCCTTCGCGCTGATGAAGCCGACGGCCGTGCTCATCAACACCTCGCGCGGGCCCGTAGTGGACGAGGAAGCGCTCGTAGCCGCCCTCCTGGAGGGCCGCCTCGGCGGGGCCGCGCTCGACGTCTTCGAGCACGAGCCGCTGCCGTCCACGAGCCCGCTCCGCCAGATGGACCGCGTGATGCTGGCCCCGCACAACGCCAACAGCAGCCCGGCCGCGTGGGAGCACGTCCACCGCAACACCATCGACAACCTCTTCGCCCACCTTTCCACCGAAGCCGCCAGCGCCGCATGACGCGCGTAGCCCTCATCACCGGCGCCGCCGGCGGCATCGGCCGCGGCACGGCCCGCGTCTTCGCCGAGGCCGGCTGGCACGTCGTCGGCACGGACCGGCGCGCCCCCGAGGGCTCTGCTGGCCTCGGCCGCTTCGTCCGCGCCGACCTCACGGATCCGGATGCCGTCGAGGCGCTCTTCGAGGGCCTCGCGGCGGAGGAAGGGCGGCTCGACGCGCTCGTCAACAACGCCGCCGTGCAGGTCTGCAAGCCGCTCGCCGAGACCACCCTTGCGGAGTGGAATGCCGTGATGGAGGCGAACCTGACGTCCGTCTTTCTCCTCACCCGGGGCGCCTTGCCGCTCCTGCGGGCGGCGGGCGGCGCCGTCGTCAACGTCAGCTCCGTGCACGCGCTGGCGACCTCGACCGGGATTGCGGCCTATGCCGCGAGCAAGGGCGCGCTCGTGGCCTTCACGCGTGCGGCGGCGCTGGAGCTGGGGCCGGAGGGCGTGCGCGTCAACGCCGTGCTCCCCGGCGCCGTCGATACCGCGATGCTGCACGACGGCCTGCGGCGCGGGCTGGTCAATGGCGATACCGTCACCGAGCGCCTCGACGGCCTCGCCCGCAAGCACGTGATGGGCCGCGTGGGGCGGCCCGAGGAGATCGGGCAGGCCATCCTGTTCCTGGCCGATGGCGCGCGCTCCTCCTTCATGACGGGCCAGACGACCGTGGTGGACGGCGGCGCGACCGCGCGGCTGAGCACGGAATAGCGGTGCCGGCCCCCGTGCCTTTCCCGACCCCACCCCTCCCGCTCCGGCGCGCCTGGAACTCGCCGACGCTGACCACCTGGGGCAGCTACGCCGTACGGTCGCTGGAGCTGGTGCTGGTGACGCCGCTGATCCTGACGCAGCTGGGCACGGCAGACATCGCGCTGTGGTACCTCTTCGTGATGATCCTCGGCCTGCAGCTGCTGGCCGACCTCGGCTTCGGGCCGACGTTCACGCGCGTGCTGGCCTTCGCCATGGGCGGCACCGCGCCGGACGACCTGGCGGACCTCCGCCGCGCCGAACGGCCCGCGCCTTCCGGAACGCCCGACTGGCAGACCGCCGAGCAGATCTGGGCGACGATGCGGGTAATCTACACCCGCCTGACGGCCCTCGCCGTGCTGCTGCTGGGCACGCTCGGCACCTGGGCCGTGGCGCGGCCCATCGCCGAGACCGCCGATCCGGGGTCCGCCTGGATGGCCTGGGGCGTCCTGCTGCTGGGCTCGACCGTGGCGCTGCGGGGCACGGCCTACGGCGTCTACCTGCAAGGCGTCAACCGCATCGCCCTGCTCCGCCGCTGGGAGGCGCTGACGGGGCTCGGCAGCGTCGCCACCAGCCTCGCCGTGCTGCTCCTCGGCGGCGGCCTGCTCGGCCTCGTGCTCGCCCACCAGGCCTGGATGGGCCTCACCATCCTGCGCAACCGCTGGCTCTGCCGCGCCATCGACGGCGGCCGGTTCCGCACGTTCCGGGATCGCACGGTCCATGCCGCCGTGTTCGAGGCCGTCTGGCCGAGTGCGTGGCGCAGCGGCGTCGGCATCGCCATGAGCTACGGGCTCGTCAAGCTCAGCGGCGTCCTCTTCGCCCAGCTCGGCGCGCCCGGCGCCGTAGCCACCTACCTGCTCGCGCTCCAGCTCACCGAGATGCTCAGCCGGTTCTCGCAGGCGCCCTTCTACAGCAAGCTGCCTCTGCTGGCCCGCCTCCGGGCCGAGGGCCGGCAAACCGCCCAGATCGACCTCGCGCGGCGCGGCATGCAGCTCTCGTACTGGACCTTCGTGCTCGGCTTCATCGGGCTCGGCCTCTTCGGGGCGCCGCTCCTCGACCGCATCGGCAGCAACGTCGCCTTCGCCGACCCGCTGCTGTGGACGTTGCTCGGGCTGGGCCTCGTCGTCGAGCGCTACGGCGCCATGCACATCCAGCTCTACAGCACCACGAACCACATCATCTGGCACGTCGCCAACGGCGTCACGGGCACGCTCTACCTGCTCGTGAGCCTGCTGCTGTTCCCCGTGCTGGGCGTCTACGCCTTCCCCGTGGGCCTGCTCGCGGGCTACCTGGGCTTCTACAGCTGGTACAGCGCGCGGCACTCGTACCGGACCTTCGGGCTGCGCTTCTGGAGCTTCGAGCGGCGGACGCTGCTCCACCCGCTCGCCGTGCTGCTGCTCTACGCCGCCGGCGCGCTCGCGGCCTATCTGACGTAGCCGCAGACGGTTAAGCCGCGCCCGCCCGGGCCGATTGCTACAGGTACGTCAACGGCTCATCCGTCCCGTCTTCCATGCGTTTTCTGCTAAGCGAGCTCTCGCCCGGCCGCGTGGCCGCCGCCGCCGGCCGCCGCCTCGCCGAGCTGCCCCACGCCGCCGCCTGGCACCTCGGCACCGAAGCGGCCCGCCGCAACCGCCACCACCTCAGCCGCTTCCACGGCCGCCACCGGGGGCAGCGGTGCTTCATCATGGGCAACGGCCCGAGCCTCGGCCAGATGGACCTCGCGCCCCTCGCGGACGAAATCACCTTCGGCCTCAACCGGATCTACCTGCTCTTCGACCGCCTGCCGTTCCGGCCGTCCTACTTCGTGGCCGTCAACGAGCTCGTGCTCGGCCAGTTCGCCGGCGACATCCGGCGCCTGCCGATGCCGAAGTTCCTCAACTGGAACCAGCGCCGGCACTTCGCCCAGGACGACCCCGGCACCTGCTTCGTCAAGACCCGCCTCGGCCTCCACGACACCTTCGGCGAGGACCCCCGGCTTCCGCTCTCGGCCGGCGGGACGGTGACGTACGTGGCGCTCCAGCTCGCCTACTTCATGGGCTTCTCCGAAGTGATCCTCATCGGCGTCGACCATAGTTTCGCCGATACCGGCACGCCGAACACGACGGAGGTGCGCCGCGCCGAGCGGGATGCGAACCACTTCCACCCGGACTACTTCCCGAAGGGCTCGAAGTGGCAGCTCCCGGATCTGCTCCGCTCCGAGATGGCCTACGCGCTCGCCCGCCGCGCCTTCGAGGCGGAGGGCCGGCGCGTGCTCGACGCCACCGAAGGCGGCCAGTGCCCCGTCTTCGAGCGCGCCGCCTTCGACGCCCTCTTCGAGACCCAGCCGGCCTGATGCAGCCTCCGGTCACCGACATCCTTGGCCTCCGCGTCAGCGCCGTCGACATCCCGCAAGCCCTCGCCACCATCGGTATCGAGGGGGCGGACCGCTTGGCAACGGTCATTGCCGCGCCAAACCCTTCCGTGTGCGCATCGAGAAACGTCCAGTCGATCGCATCCTCACGCCGCAGGTAGTTGAGCAAGCCGTTGAACAGCAGCACATCCGTGCCAGGCGCAATCTGC
>JAWWAN010000291.1:0-5396 GCA_033721675.1 Rhodothermales bacterium
ACCTCCGAGCCCGGCGGCCCGGTCCCGGCCGAACTGGCGGCCGTGCGAGAACCGGTTCCGGACGAAGCCTCGGGCCGTGAACGACCGTTTGTGATAGACGACGACGCCGGGGGTCCGCAGCAGCTCGTAGCCGTCCCGCCGCATCTCGGCGTGGACGGTGGGCTCCCAGAAGCCGTGCCGCCAGGCCTCCCGGTAGCGCTCCAGCGCCCACCGCTTGTAGGAAGCGTTGTCGGCCGCGATCTCGTCGTTCGTCGCCTCCGGGAAGGGGCGCATGTACTGGCTGTAGCGGCAGAAGAAGATGGCCCATCCGGCCCAGCCCGCCGCCGGGTGGTTGTCGATGGCGCCGCCGATGCCGGGGTAGGCCTGTGCGTGCGCCTCCAGCGTGCCCCGCACCCAGCCCGGGCCGGGCACGCAGTGGGCCGTCGTGAGCGCCACGACCGCCCCCGTGCTCGCCCGGATGCCGACGGCCCACAGCTCCGGGATGTGGGCGTGCTCGCGCGTCTCGATCAGGCGCACCCCTGGAAAACGCGCGCGGATGACGCCGGCCGTCCCGTCGTCCGAGTTGTCCACCACGATGAGCTCGGCCTCGTGCGCCGCGCACTGGCGCGTCAGCGCGTCCAGGCACTCGGCGGCGGTGGCGCGGGCGTTGTGGGAGCCGACCACCACGGACAGGCGAGGCGCCGGCCGCACGGGTTCCCCCTGAGCTCTCGTAGCCGATGCAGGCACGGCGGGCGCCTCCGGCAGGATGGACGGGTCAGGCATGGCTCAGCAGCTCGGCCCGCTCGACCAGCCGGTCGCGTTCGGCGGCGGCCGCCAGCACGAGCTCGGGCGCCAGCGGCGCCGGCCCGCCCGTCCGGACGGCCCCGTAGAAGGCCCGCACGAGCGGCCGCAGCCCCGGGTAGGCCGGCTCCCGGCGCACGGCGCGGCGGCTCAGGTTGAGCGAGGCCGCCGCCAGCCCGCGCAGCGCCTGGCCGAACGGCGCCGCGACCTTGCGCGCCCGGGAGACGGCGCCGGGGTGGAAGACCGCGTAGCCGTGGAACAGATTCAGCTCGATCATCCCCTCGGTCCCTACGATCTGGAAGGCGCACGCCGTGGGCCGCCCGTTCATGCTGATCCGGATGGAGAGCGCGCAGCCGGCCGCCCGGCCCACGGCGTGCAGCTCGCCCGGGGCGGGATGCGCCGCGTGCCAACCGGCGCCGCCGGAGAGGCCGCCAGGCAGGAAGGTCTCGATGAGCGAGAGGGGGTGCGGCAGGACGTCGGCCAGGATGGCGTCGCGCTGCGCGTCGCTCTTGCCTGCGGCGCCGGCCGAGCGGACGGTGGCCTCCATGTGGACGAGGTGCCCGAGGCGGGGCCACCACGCGCGGGCGCGCCGCACACCGTCCTGGAAGTTGAACTGGAGGACGGGGCACAGCAGCACGCCTCGCGCCTGCGCCTGCTCGTAGAGGTGCCGCGCCTGCGCGGCGGACGGCGCCAGCGGCTTCTCCACCAGCAGGTTCACGCCCGCGCCGATCCCCTGGAGAGCTACGGCCTCGTGCGTCCCCAGCGGCGTGCATACGTGGAGTACGTCCAGGCGGGCCTGCGCCAGCATCGCCTCCAGCGTCTCGTACGGAACCGCACCGCCGTGGCGGGCGGCCAGGCGCTGCGCCGATGCCGCGTCCACGTCGGCCACGGCCACGACCGCGCCACCGGCGCGCGCCACGGCGTCGGCGTGCCAGCGGCCCATCAGCCCGGCTCCTACGATGCCGGCGCGGAGCGTTTCGTCGTCTCTTGCGTGTTCGGCCATGGGGGTGCGTCGCAACGGCAGACAGGGGCCGCTACGGCTGGGCGGCTTCCAGGTGGCGGCTCACGTACTCCTGCACGGCGACGGCCCGCCCGGTCTCGGCGGAGTCGTAGGCCGCCAGCGCCAGCGCGAGGGTGTAGAGGTGGTCCTGCGCCGTCGCGCGCGGCGTGGTGCCGGCCTCCAGGGCGTCGAGGAACTGGGCGAGGTGGCGCGCCGTGGCGGCGGCGAACGGGTTGAGCCCCTCCGTGGCGATCCGCGCCGAGCGGCTCCCCCGGTGCAGCACGGCCTGGCCGCCCCGGACGAAGTGCCACCCCACGAAGGGGCGGCGTTCCTGCGTGTGCAGGCCCACCTCGAACCGCACCTCGCCGCCGATGGACGTGTGGATCGAGGCGGCCTCGCCGTCGAGCGTCAGCTCCAGGTAGCGGTGCGGGCCCGCGCTGAGGCGGTCGAGCACGATGGCGGCGCCGCGCCCGTCGGCGAAGCCGAGCGCGATGGTGTTGACCACGTCCGCCGGCTCGTCCGCCAGCGGGCGCGGCATGTGGGCCAGGATCGTGCTCGGCGTGTCGTCGAAGAAGAAGCGGGCGAGCTCGAAGACGTGGATGCCGAACTCGAAGCAGAGGCGCCGCTCCAGCTGCCCGCGCCATCCGGCCTCGGTCTGGGCCGTGCGGCGGAAGGTCTGCCAGGCGTGCATGAAGAGCAGCCGCCCGAAGTCCTCCGTGCCGATCCGCGCCTTGGCCGCCTGGTACGTCTGCATGGAGGGGAACTGGGTGTTGACCACCACCTGGCGCCCGGCGCGCTCGGCCGCCTCGATGATGGCCGCCGCGTCGGGCAGGCTGGGTGCCCGCGGCTTCTCGCAGAAGACGTGGCAGCCGTGCCCGAGCGCCAGCAGGCACTGCGCGCGGTGCAGCGCCGGCGGCGTGCAGATCACGACGAGGTCCGGCCGCACCGCCTCGATCATCGCCTCGGGCTCCTCGAAGAGCGCCGGCAGACGCCCGTCGAGGGCCGCGCGCGCGGCCGGGTCTACGTCGCACCCGCCCACCACCTCCACCCGGTCCGTGAGGCGGGCATAGGCCGGGAGGTGGATGTTCCGGGTGACGGCGCCCAACCCGACGACGGCAATTCGTATCATGGGTGACTTCGCTGGCTATCCCGTAACTCCGACCCGGGGCGCTCCGCCCCACCGCCGCGCGTGCCCGCCGCCCGGCCCTACCGTATCACATGAAGGTACTCACGCTCTCGCGGAATTACCCGAACGACGTACTGCCCCACCTGGGGCTCTGGGTGGAGGGCTCCGTGCGTGCCAGCAGCGCGCTCTGCGAGCAGCGCGTGGTCTCGCCCGTGCCCTACGCACCGCCCCTGCCCGGCCTGCCGGACCAGATCGCCCGCTACCGGCGCCTCCCGCCACGCCAGGAGCGAGGCGGCATCGCCGTGCACTACCCGCGCTTCCTGGCCGGGCCGGGCCACGCGCTCCACAGCATCGAGGCCGACGCCTACTACTGGAGTATCCGCCACCGGATCGACCAGCTGCGCCGCGCCTACCCCTTCGACCTCATCCACGCCCACTTCGTCTACCCGGACGGAGTCGCCGCGGCGCGGCTGGGGCAGCGCTACGGCGTGCCGGTGCTCCTCACCGAGCACGCGCTCTGGCAGCCCTGGATGGACGACTACCCCCGGGTGCGCCGCCAGGCCCGATGGGCCGTGCGGCACTGCACCTTCCAGCTCGCGGCCAGCACCGCGCTCCGGGACTCCATCGCGCAGGTCACCGGGCTGCCGGAGAAGATCCGCCTCGTCCCCATCGGGATGGATCCGGCGCTGTTCACGCCGCTGCCCGATCCCGCGCAGCGCCAGCGCGACCAGATCCTGTTCGTGGGCCGCATCCAGCCCGTCAAGGGTGTGGACGTGCTGATAGAGGCCCTGCGCCTCCTCGTCGACCGGCGCCCCACCGCCCGGCTCGTGCTCGTCGGCGGTGGGCTCTACCACGAGGGCACGCCCTACATGAAGGAGATCCGCGCCCTGATCCGCCGGCTCGGTCTCGGCGCGGCCCTCACGTTCGCCGGCCGGAAGACGCCCTGCGAGGTGGCGGCCTTCATGCGCGAGAGCGCCGTGGTGGTCTCCCCGAGCCGGCGCGAGAGCTTCGGGACCGTGCTCGTCGAGGCGCTCAGCAGCGGCGTGCCGGTGGTGGCTACCCGGTGCGGCGGCCCCGAAGACATCGTCACCGACGGCCTCGGGCGGCTGGTGCCTCCCGAGGACCCGGCGGCGCTGGCCGCGGCCCTGGAGGACGTCCTCGCCCACCTGGATCGCTACGACCCGGAGCACCTGGCCGCGCACGCGCGGAGGACCTATTCGTGGGACCGCGTGGCCCGCGAGACCGTGGCGCTCTACGAGGAGGCCCTGCGCCGGCGCTGACCGGGCGGCGGTCAGGCGGGCACGGCCGTCGCGGCCGGCACGCGCTCGATCTGCCGCTTGAAGTGCCACTTGCCCACCTCGAAGACGGCGTGCGCGGTCTTCGCGGTGACGTCGTCGACGAGGCGCTTGGCGAGGCGGTAGCCCGCGCTCGGCGCGTTCTCCCGCTTGAGGAAGCGCCGGTTGATCAGGTAGCTCCCGATGAAACGGGCGAACTTCGCCAGGTCCTGCACCTGGTCGATCGTCAGGTTCTCGTTGCCCATCGCCGCGCTGTAGCTGTTGACGTAGGCGTACTCGTCCTCGGTGGCGAAGCCCTGCGTGATGGCCCAGTCCCGGAGCTTGGTCCCGATGAACGGCGCGGCGACGGTGAACTGGACCCAGTTCGTCCGCATGTCGATGGCGAACTTGATGGAGTTGAGGATGGTGTCCACGGTGTCGCCCGGGAGGCCGATGATGAAGAACCCGAACGTCTTGATACCCAGCCGCCGGCACATCGCGATGGTCTCGATGAACTGCTCCTGCGTGATGGGCTTGCGCCCGACGTTCTGCTGGATCTCCACCTCGGCGCTCTCGATGCCGAAGTTGAGCCCGCTGCACCCGGCGTCGGCCATGAGCCGGAGCGTCTCCTCGCTCAGGCAGTCGATGCGGGTCTCGCACCGCCACTCGAACCGGAGCTCCCGCCGCAGGATCTCCTCGCAGATCTGCCGGACGCGCTTCTGGTTGATCGTGAAGATCGGATCCCGGAAGAGGATGTACTCCACGCCGAGGTCCCGCACGAGGTGTTCGATCTCGTCGACCACGTTCTCGGCGGAGCGCCGCCGCCAGAGCGCCCCCTGCCCGATCGGATAGGGGCAGTAGTGGCACCCCACCGGGCACCCCCGCGAGGTCAGCATCGGCAGGAAGGCGACCTCGGCCCGGTCCGAGGATTTCGGGAGGGTGTATTTCTCGTAGGGGAAGAGCTCCCAGCGGGGGAACGGCAGCTCGTCGAGCTTCTTGTTGAATCCCCGCTCGGGATTCGCCGTCCACGCCGTCCCGTCGCGGTACGTGATCCCGTCGACGTCCGCCAGCGGCTCCCCGGCCGCCAGCGCGCGCACGGTCTCGTCGGGCTCCCCGCGGATGATGTAGTCGATGGCGGCCTCCTGCTGGATGCGCTTCACCACGTGCGGCACGATCGCGCCGTAGATCCCGACGTCCACGCCCGGCACGCCGGCCT
>JAWWAN010000292.1:0-5392 GCA_033721675.1 Rhodothermales bacterium
AGGTAGCTGAACGTCAGCAGGAACACTTTGAGCACCGTCATCCGGCGGGACTGCCCGTAGACCCGGCGCAGGGCCAGGAAGAGATAGGTCGCTGCGGCGAAGAAGAACGCCAGGCCGAGCAGGTTGGGCTCGTCGTTGCCCTGCGGCGCCAGCGGCAGGCCGAGGGCGTCGAGGGCGAGCAGCACGAACAGCCCGAAGAACCCGAAGGCGTGGACGTGCAGGGCGAAGATGAAGTGCTGCGCGTAGAGCACCCGGCGCCGGACGAAGAAGAGCTTGAGCAGCAGGGCGAAGACCGGCAGCAGGACGAACATCATGGCCGGGATGCGATCCATGAACAGCCGGGAGAACGCGGCCGGATCGTTCTGCAAGCGCTGCAGGCCCGGGCCCTTGAGCCGCTGGTACCAGTCCTGCGTTGCTTCCGCATCGTCGGGGGTGTCCTGGCGGAGCACCGTCTCGGCGGGCGGGAGGGGTTCCGGGGGCGCAGCGGGCACGGCGGCGTCTGCCTCCCGCTCGGGGGGCGAATAGTAGACGGCCGTGGCGTCCAGCCGGAGGAGCGCGGCGGTGAAGAAGAACAGCACGCTCATCGCCACGTAGAGCCGGATGGGCGGCATGTAACGCGCCCGCCGCCCGGCCACGTACTCCGTCGTCAGGTAGCCCGGCCGGACGAGCAGCGGCCAGAGCGTCCGGAAGAACCGCGTGTCGAACGAGAAGAAGTCGCGGACGAGCCCCCGCAGGAACTGCCGGAACGGCACGATGCGGTCGCGCGCGGGCTGCCCGCACTGCGCGCAGTACGGTCCGGCGAGCGGCGCCTCGCAATTGCCACAGGCGGCGGGGGAAGGGGCGGGCATGGCACGGGAGAGAGCCGGAGGGACGTAGGGAAGATCCGGCTTCTGCGCGAGAAAAACAGCCCGGCCGTCGCTCAGTACGCGCGGGCGAAGACGACGCGGCCCTTCGACGGGCGGCCCGTCAGCAGGTCCTCGCCCGGCCCGTCGGCGCCGAGGGCGGCGGCCTCCTCGGGGAGGGGGATGCAGCGGATCGTGGCTTTCGTCTCTTCCTTGATGCGGGCCTCCGTCTCGTCCGTGCCGTCCCAGTGGGCGAGCACGAAGCCGCCCTTTTCGTCGAGCACGCGCTCGAATTCGTCGTAGGAATCCACCGCCGTGGTATGGGCTTCGCGGAAGGCGAGGGCGCGGTCGAAGAGGCCCTGCTGGATGGCGTCGAGCGTTTCGACGATGCGCGCGGCCAGCCCCTCCTGCGGGACGATGGCCTTCTCGCGCGTGTCCCGCCGGGCCATCTCGACGTTGCCGTTGGCGACGTCGCGCGGGCCGATGGCGAGGCGGACCGGCACGCCCTGCACCTCGTACTCGTTGAACTTCCAGCCGGGCCGCTGGGCCTCGCTGTCGTCGAGCAGCACGCGGAGGCCCTGGTCGGCCAGCTCGCGCTCGATGCGGGCGGCGGCCTCCAGCACGCGCGCCTTGTCATCGTCTTTCCGGTAGATCGGCACGATGACGACCTGCGTGGGGGCGAGGCGAGGCGGGAGGACGAGGCCCTGGTCGTCCGAGTGGGTCATGATGAGGGCGCCCACCAGCCGGGTCGAGACGCCCCAGGACGTCGCCCAGACGTGCTCCAGCTCGTTGTCTTTGTTCTGGAACGTGCAGCCGAAGGCGCGGGCGAAGTTCTGCCCGAGGAAGTGGCTGGTGCCGGCCTGCAGCGCCTTGCCGTCCTGCATCAGCGCCTCGATGCAGTACGTATCGACGGCGCCGGCGAAGCGCTCGCTGGCGGTCTTGACGCCCCGGATGACCGGCATCGCCATGAAGTCCTGCGCGAACTCGGTGTAGACGTCGAGCATCCGGCGCGTCTCCTCGACGGCCTCCTGCTCGGTGGCGTGGGCGGTATGGCCCTCCTGCCACAGGAACTCCATCGTCCGCAGGAACAGGCGCGTCCGCATCTCCCAGCGGACGACGTTCGCCCACTGGTTGATGAGGATCGGGAGGTCGCGCCAGGACTGGATCCAGCGGCTGTACGTATCCCAGATGATGGTCTCGCTGGTGGGGCGGACGATCAGGTTCTCTTCGAGCTTCGAGGCGGGGTCCGCGATGAGCTGCCCGTCGTCGGTGACTTTGAGGCGGGAGTGGGTGACGACGGCGCACTCCTTGGCGAAGCCCTCGACGTGCTGGGCCTCCCGGGCGAGGAAGCTCTCGGGGATGAAGAGGGGGAAGTAGGCGTTGACGTGGCCGGTGCGCTTGAAGAGCCCGTCGAGCCCGTCGCGCATGTTTTCCCAGAGGGCGTAGCCGGTGGGGCGGATGATCATGCAGCCGCGCACGGGCGAATAATCGGCCAGCTTGGCGGCCTTGACGATGTCGAGGTACCACTGCGAATAGTCGTCGGCGCGGGGGGTGATAGCGTCAGCCATTGTATACGGTGCTGGGGTGTATCGCGTACAGCGAGGGAGGCGGCGGAGGTCATACGCCGCAGCAGGCCGCGAAAGCGCGTCTCGGCGCGGTCTTTGCGGGTTCTTCAAGCGCGCGCGCGGGCCCGTTACTTCGCGCGGGCCGGTGGCGGCCCTGTGATGGGGAGGCGCCAATATACCGGCCCTCCTCGCCGATATCAAAAGCAGCCCGATATCGGAACGCAGCCGCCTTCGCCGGGCCGGTAACATTCATGCTCCCGCCGCGTTAGCACCCGACTGCCGTTCTCTGCCCAGACCCTCCGCTACCGTCATGACCGCCGCCGCTCGCCCTTCCGTGCTGCCGCGCCTCGGCTCCTACCTTCTGGCCGGCGTGCTGCTCTTCAGCCTGGGGGGCTGCTACACGCAGCTCGCCGCCACCGATGACTATTACGACGACGGCCGCGCGCCGGACTACGTCGAGACGGAAGTCTACGAAGACGCCGGCGGTGAGGAGGTCGTCGTCTCGCGCTACTACGAGGAGGACGGCGGCTACGACGACTATTACAGCTACGGCTACAGCTACCGCCCGTACCGCTACGGCAGCTACTTCCACCGCTTCTACAACGACCCGTTCTACTACGGCGCGTATGATCCGTGGCACTACGGGCACTACGACCCGTGGCACTACAGCCCGGGCTTCCACGTGAGCATCGGGTTCGGCTACGGGTATCCGTTCTACGACCCCTTCTTCTACGATCCCTTCCATTACGGCTACGGCTACCGGCCTTTCCGCCCGTACCGCTACGCCGGCTACTACGGATACCCTGGGTACTACGGCTATCCGGGATACTACGGCTATCCCTACGGCGGCAGCTACGCGGGCACCGTGCGCCGGGGCCGCTTCTACAAGCCGCGCGGGAGCACCGTGGGGCGCGGCGGCGTGGTCAGCGCCGGGACGCGCGGCGGGCGCGGCAGCTTCGGGCGCGACTACGATGACGATCGCCTCACCCGAGACGTCTCGCGGACGGGGCGGACGGGCAGCAGCACCATCGGGAAGCGCTCCGAGGCGACGCGCGGCTCCACCGTGCGCCGGGGCACCAGCGGATCCACCCGCAGCACCGTCGGGCGTTCTACCACCCGGACGCGCTCGTCCGGACGTAGCGTAGAGCGCTCCGGTACCCGTTCCACCACGCGCACCACCCGCTCCAGCGGCACCCGCACCACGCGCTCGTCGGGCACCCGCTCCTCGACCCGTTCCGGCGGGAATGCGGTCCGGTCTTCCGGCCGGTCGTCCTCGGGCAGCTCGGGCACGGTGCGTTCGTCGGGCCGCTCCTCGTCTCGCTCGGGCAACGCGGGGCGGGTGCGCTCCTCGGGCCGGTCATCTTCGGGCAGTTCGGGGACGGTGCGTTCGTCCGGCCGCTCGTCTTCGAGGTCGAGTGGGCGAAGCGTGCGCTCGTCGGGCCGCTCGTCGTCTCGCTCGGGCAACACCTCGTCGGGCTATCGCTCGGGCCGGTCGTCGTCGCGGTCGTCTTCCGGGACGGTGCGCTCGTCCAGCCGTTCGTCCTCGCGCAGCAGCGCCCGCACCAGCCGGGCGCCGAGCCGTTCGTCTTCGAAGTCGAGCGGGCGGGTGAGCCGGGGGTCGTCGAGCCGGTCCTCCAGCGGTCGTGTCAGCAGCGGGAGCCGGTCGTCGTCGCGCAGCAGCGGCCGGACGACCTCGCGGAGCAGCCGGAGCAGCAAGCGCGGGGGGCACTGAGCGTACCCGTGCAGTCCCAGATCGCTGTGCGCAAGGCGCAAGCGGGGAGGCCCGCGTGGATCGCTGCGCGGGCCTCTTCTGTGCCTGCCCGGTACGGCGGGCGGGCCATATAAGGACCTGTAAAACAAGAGGTTGATCGATATGAATACCGCGACGAACCCGATCCTGCGGCGCCTCGGCGCCCTGGTGCTGACGGTCCTCGCCCTGGGCCTGGCCGGCGCGGCCGAGACGCAGGCGCAAACCGCCGAGGACGCCCTTCGCTTCACCGAGCGCTCGCCCGCCACCGGGGCCCGCATGGTCGGTATGGCCGGCGCGGGCATCGCCGGCGTGGCAGACTACGGGGCGTTCTTCGTCAACCCGGCCGGGCTGGCCTACTTCCGGTCCTCGTCCGCCGCCGGCGCGCTCAACACGGTCTTTACCGTGGATGAAGGGTTCTACTCGACGCCCGGCTTCTCCTCGACGCTCGATGAAGACGTGGCGGCCACGCATCTGGGCAACCTCGCTTATCTCTACCGGGTGCCCACGCGGCAGGGCTCGCTCGTCCTCGGCGCGGCCTTCAACCAGGTCAACACGTTCGAGCGGGATCTGCGCTTCTCCGGCACGAATGCCACCTCGACGATCTCGACCTCGTTCCTGCCCTTCGACGGCGAGTTCGAGCTGGACGCCGATGGCGACCTCGTCGCGCTCGACGATCTGCCCTTCGCCGCGTTCAACGGGGGCCTCATCGAGTTCTTCCCCGAGTTTCTGGACGAGGATCCGAACGCCTACCCGTTTCTGGAGGCCGTCGTGCCCGGCTCCCGGATCCAGCAGCAGGGGAGCGTCGTCGAGCAGGGGCGGATGAGCGAAGCCAGCTTCGGCGGCGCCGTCGAGGCCGCGCGCGACGTCATGGTGGGCGCCTCCGTCAACCTCTCCTTCGGCACGTACGACTTCCTGAGCACGTTCGAGGAGATCGATGTCTTCGACGAGAACGGCCCGGGAGACTACTCCGTCATCGACGGCGAGAACCTGCTCGAGGGCTTCGACGCGCTCACCTACCGGCAGCGGCTGGAGACGGACCTCGTCGGCATCAACCTGCGCACCGGCATCTCGGCGCGGGTGGCGCCCTCCGTCCGCATCGGCGCCACGCTGGAGACGCCCACCTACTACAGCATCGACGAGGAGTTCGGGCAGGACTTCGTGACGCGCTTCGACGACGGCGGCATCCTGCGGTACGGCGAGGGCTTCGACGACGTCACCGAGGGCGTCTTCGAGTA
>JAWWAN010000293.1:0-5388 GCA_033721675.1 Rhodothermales bacterium
ACGAACTGGAAGAGGTCCGGCGCGAGGAACGTGGGGGAGCCCATCATGATGAAGTCGAGCGTGGTGGCCTCCGGGGGGTCCTGCCAGAGCCGCTCGCCCGGCACGTCCATCAGCTTGATCGAGAGCGCGCGGATGTCCCGCTTGCGGTCCGCCTGGGGCGAGGGGCTGAGGTTCGAGAAGCGGATCCAGGCCGGATAGGTGGCGGGCCGGGCGAAGAGCCCCACGCGCAGCTCCTCGGGCAGCCTCTCGGGCACGGTGAAGGTGGCGCGGACGGCGGCGTGCCCCTTGGCGTGCGTGTCTCGGTAGGTGGTGCCGGTCAGGTAGTCCTGAAGGATCAGCTTCTTCAGCAAGGGGATCAGGCGTTCGACGGCGGCGTCTTCGCCCGGCTGGGGATACTCGCGGTAGAGCTCCAGGGCCTCTGGCATGGCGTCTCGGGGAATGGGGCAGCGCGGTTCACTCCGGCTTGCGGCGGCGGCGCTCCAGGGCTTTTTCTTTGGGCAAGAGCACGTCTTTCGCCAGCCCCGCCTTCTTCAGCAGCCAGATCACGTACCACGCCGGGTCGATCTGGTACCAGCGCAGACCCTGCCGGGCCGAGGCGGGGAACGCATGGTGGTTGTTGTGCCACCCCTCCCCGAAGATCAGCAGCGCCACGAAGAGGTTGTTCGTGGGCGACTCGCTCACGGGGGTACGGTAGGGGCGCGTGCCCCAGAGGTGGCAGACGGAGTTGATGAGGCCGAAGGCGTGCAGCACGGCCACGCGGTTGAGCAGGCCCACCCATACCAGCCAGCTCACGGCCGTGTAGCGGTCGAACCCGCCCTCGCCCACCAGCCCGCCGAGCCCGAACGAGGCGGCGAGCAGCAGGAGGTACGTCGCGTGGTCCTTGCGCTCGTCGTCGAGCCAGACGTAGAACGGATCCTTCAGCAGGTCGGGCACGAGGCGGCGGTAGCGGGTGCTGTCCCAGAGGTCGGGGCGGCGCTTCTGCATCCACCCGAAGTGGACGTGCCAGAGGCCCTCGTGGGGCGAGTGCGGGTCTTTGCCGGGGACGTCCGTGTGCTTGTGGTGGAGGCGGTGCATGGCGGCCCAGAAGATCGGCCCGCGCTGGATGGCGAGGTAGCCGCACACGGCGATGGTGCGCTCCAGCCACTTCGGCACGGTGTAGCTGTGGTGGGCGAAGAGCCGATGGTAGCCCGCCGTCAGCCCCAACCCGGTGACCGTGTAGAAGACGGCGAACGCGACGACGGCGGACGGCGCGTGGTAGAACCATGGCAGCACCAGCACCAACCCCGTCGAGACGATGTTGACGAGGGTGAAGGGCCAGTCGATCTTCGCGATCTCGCCCTCCGCGACGTCGGGCAGCTCCTCGACCTCCGAGCCGTGCAGGTACTCGACGTCGTGAGCGGCGATGGTTTCCATGGGTCGTAGGTGAGGACTTTTGACGCGGCGGGCGGCGGGCAGGCGGGGGCCTGCGTGAAGGCGTCTGTGAAAGCCTGTGGGCAGGCGTGTGTATGGGCGTATCGCGATACGCCCATACAGCGGGGAAACCGAGGCGCTCTCCAAGACGAACCCCGGCGTGCTCTCGAAAGAGCACCGGAGCTCCCCTCAGGACGTCGCCCAGTCCCGGTTCCAGGCGCGGAAGACGTCGCGGACGAACGTGTTGCGGCGGCGGCGCGACTGCCTGTTGTGCGCGCGGATCGAGCGGAAGACGTAGCGGTAGGCCGTCCAGGGGCCCCAGCCGTAGAGCTGGCGGCTGACCTCGCGCGGCGCCTTGAGCCGGTACCAGAAGTACATCCGCGTCATGCCCCAGAGCGTGAAGGCCGGCGTGGCGCGCACGGCGGGGTCGTGCCAGCGCCAGTAGGACGGCACGAACGACGTCTCGCGGTAGAGATCGCGGATGGCGGCGGCGGCCTCGGCGGCGGTGGCCTCGCCGCTGCGGAAGCGCTCCATCGCGGAGTGGGCGGCGTCGAAGAGGTGGCGCTGGGGCTCGAAGCCGTACCCGAGGACGTCGTTGTAAGGCGCCGTCTCGGTGGCGTCCAGCACGGCCGGGTCGCCCGTCTCCAGATGGCGCAGGTAGAGGTCGGCGTTCAGCTCGGTGCTCACCAGCATCCCCGAGACCCAGACGCGGTACCACGCATCCCACAGGTCGTAGTCCGGGAAGGCATCGAACGCGTTGGAGACGACGAGGTCGTAGTGGTGCAGCACGCGCTGGAGGAAGGCGTTGACCGGCTCGAAGCGCTCCGCCGTGAAGTCGTCTTCGCGGCAGGCCTCCAGGAGGCGGCGGGCCAGCAGGTCCACGCCGGCCAGCGTCAGGTTGATGCCGGACGAGAAGAGGGGGTCGATGAAGGCGGCCGTGTTGGGCACGAGCGCGTGGCGGGCGCCGGTGGTCTGGGCCGTGGCGTACTGCAGGCGGCCCGGCGCAGCCGTCCAGTCTCGCACGGCGCGCGCGCCCTCGAACTGCTTCTTCAGCGCGGGGAAGCGGTTCACGAAGGCGAAGAACTCCTCCTCGGGGTCCATGCCGGTCTCCGGGTACCGGTCGCGGTTGAGCAGCAGCCCGACGCTGCACAGCGGGTTGACGGCGTCGGTGTGGTTGTTGAACGGGATCACCCAGAACCAGCCGCCCTCGAAGACGTGGTGCAGCGTCCCCTGGGAGATCGGGAACTGGAGGTCGTAGGCCTCTCGGGGGGCGCCCACCTGGTCGTAGAGCTTCACGCCCACCATGTGGGTGAACATCCCGCGCGAGTTGGTGCGGAACGGCACGGGATCTTCGCGCAACCCGAGCTGCTTCGCCAGCACCGAGCGGCCGCCGGAGGCGTCGACGAGGAAGCGCCCCGTATAGGTCGTGCCCTGGTCCGTCGTCACCGCCACGCCGTCGTCGCGGAGGTCGACGGCGGCCACGCCGGTGCGCTGGCGCACGTCGGCGCCGTAGCGGACGGCCGAGGCGAGCAGGTAGGCGTCGGTATCCTGGCGGAAGAGGTGGCAGTCCGGCCCCATCGGGGCGGAGAGCGTCGGGTACTGGTGGCTCTCTCTGGGGTTCTGGGGCTGCCCTTCGCGGTGGTAGACGAAGCTGAAGCTGCGCTTGACGCCGCAGGCCGGCCCCACGTGGTCGCGCAGCTGGTGGAACGAGCCGAGGTGGGCGATCTCGGGCACGCCGTACTTGGCCGCGACGATCTTGAAGCGGAAGCTCATGTCGGGCGTCGTCGCCTCGCCGATGGCGAAGCGCGGGTGCTGGCCCTTCTCGATCATGAGCACCGAACATCCGTTCCGGGCCAGAATGTTGGCCATCAGCGTGGCGCTGAGGCTGCTGCCGAGGATGACGACGTCGTAGTGCGTGCGAGACTCCATGGCGAAAGGGCGCCGGGGCGGCGCGGGGTTCTAGACGGTGAGGGGTGCGGAAGGCGTTTCGAGGCGGCGGCGGAGGCGGCGGCGCAGCGCGGGGTAGATCCGGCCGCCGGCCCGGGGGTCGTGCTCCGGCTCGGCGGCGAGGAGGGCGTCGCGCTCGCGGAGGACGAGCGTGGCGGCCTCGCCTGGGGCGCAACCGAGGAGCGCGCGGCAGACGCCGTCCGTCCAGGCCGAGGGGTTGCCGCCCTTGCGCCGCATCTCGGCAGCGAAGGGGATGCCGCTGGCGAGGTCGGCGCGGTACGGCCCGGCCGCGTCGGCGACGGCGGCTACGGCCTCGGCGTCGATGCCGCCGGCGTAGGCGAGCGCCACGCCGACGCCGCACCACAGCTCGGCCCGGCGGTCCTCGGCGAAGCCGCCGATGGCAACGCGGAGGCGGGCGGGGTCGGCGCCCTGGCTCCACCAGAGACTGCGGCCCAGGCCGGAGTCGAAGAGCTGGCGGGCCCACGCGGGCCAGCCCGCCGGAGCACCGCCCTGCCCCTCCACGTAGCGGCGCGGGTGGAAGAAGCCGTCGTGGAACCCGGCGCCGTCCGGCACGCACCAGGCGAGCAGCGGATCCAGCCGCCGCATCGTGGGGTGCAGCGTCCACCGGCCCCACGGCACCCGGGCGAGTGCGAAGCCGGCCCCCACCGTGGCGATGTAATCCTGGTGGCGCCCCGGCCCGTCGGTGAAGGCGCGCAGGCGGCTCGGGCCGGCGGGCCAGAGTGCATCCATCAGAGCGAGGTAGAAGCCCGCGCCCTCGTAGGCGAAGCCGGCGTGGTGGGCGTCGAACTCCGCATCCAGCCGCTCGGCCAGCCGCGCCGGCTCGGGCGTCTCCAGCGCGAGCGCATAGCCGCCGATGAACGTCCGGATCACGCGCTCCAGCCGCGCACGCACGGCCGGATCGGTCTCGGCGAAGCCGCGCCGCGCGAACGACGCCTCGGCAGGCGAGAGGCGCAGCATCTGTTTGAATGGTTGCATCATCAGCGTTGTCATCATCCGCCTCGTCCCCGCCTGCCGCAGCGGCGCGTGTGCACCGGCGAGATCCCTCGCCTTCGGCCTGGGGCCTTTGCTCGGGATGACACGGGGTTATGGCTGTGCTGCCTCCCACGATACCCGGTTGCCGCGTTTGTAGAGGGTGAGCGTGCCGTCGGCGTAGGCGGGCAGGTCGAGGCGGGTGACGGTCCGCGCCCGGTCCGGCCAGCGCACCTCGACGCTCCGCAGCGAGTCCGGCCCGAGGCCGAAGAGGAGCGGCCCGGCGTAGTTCGAGATGAAGCCGCCGCTGCCGGCGCGCAGCACCTGGATCCACGCGTCGTTGACGACCACGACGGCGCCGACGGCGTCGCGGTTGAGCGCGCCCTCGGTGTCGTCCACCAGCCGGATCTTGACCCAGCGGTTGCCCCGGTACGTGTTCAGGAAGAGCCGCGTCGAGCCGGGCTCGTAGTTCGTCGGGGTGGGGAAGTTGGGGTCGTGGGCGGGGATCACCACGGCCTGCCCGTCCACGCGCGCCTTCAGGTTCTTGGCGGTCGAGGCGCGGCTGTCGTAGCCGCCCATGTTGCGCACGAGCAGGTCGGCGTAGCCGTCGCCGTTGACGTCGCCGGCAATGGCCGCCCGGCCGTTCTCGGCGGTCTGGATGAGGTCGTGGTTGGTGATGCGCTCGACGATGCCCGGCCCCTGGAAGCCCCACACGCTGACGTCGTAGCTGTAGACCATGCTCCGCTTGCCCCAGTTCTGGAGGGGCGACTTGCGGAAGAGGTAGCCGTGCGCGGCGAGGCTGTCGTAGACGAGCTCCTGGATGTTGAAGACGTGGTGCTCGGCCGTCAGGTCGGCGAAGCGGGGCGCGCCGGGCGTGGCCGTCGCGTTGACGAGCAGGCGCCCCGGCCCGGTGCCCATGATGGGGAAGATGCCGCCGCCGCGCCCCTGCAGGCACCCCAGCCAGTAGAGATCGGGCCGGCCGTCGTTCTGCACGTCGATCGTCGTCGAGCCCCAGGTGAACTCGTAGGGGTCGATGCTCTG
>JAWWAN010000294.1:0-5377 GCA_033721675.1 Rhodothermales bacterium
CGGGCGCTCGGTGTTGAAGGGGTAGCTCATGTAGCCGCAGAGGCCCCGCCCCCGGTCCATCAGCCGGAAGAGGCTGTAGCGGGGGCTGCGGACGAAGACCTTGAGGAGCCGCGGCAGGCTCCGCTGCCCGTTCTTCGTGGCCGCCGAGAGGCCGTAGCCGACGAGCACGCCGCCCGCCCGCAGCGTCTCGAACGAGCGCCGCCAGTGCCCGCCGCCGATGGGGTCGAAGACGGCGTCCATCCCTGCCCCCGTCCGCTCGATGACCGCCACGAAGTCCTCCGCCCGGTAGTCGATGGGCACGGCGCCATGGTCGCGGACGACGTCGTGCTTGCCGGCCGAGGCGGTGCCGTACATGGCCAGCCCGCGCAGCCGCCCGAGTTGCATCAGCGCCGTGCCCACCCCGCCCGCCGCGCCATGGATGAGCACCCGGTCTCCGGGATGGCAGGCAGCCACGCGGTGCATCATCTGGTAGGCCGTCAGGTAGTTGAGGATGAGGGCCACCACCTGGGCCGGGTCGAGGTCGCCGTCGGGCTGCGGCACCACGCGGGCGGCGGGCACGTTGATGCGCTCCGCCGCGCCGCCGGTCTGCAGGAAGGCGGCCACGCGCTGCCCCTCGGCCAGCCCCTCCACGCCCTCCCCCACCTGCACCACGACGCCCGCGACGTCCGCGCCGGGCGTGAAGGGGATCTTGACGGCGGGGTACAGGCCCTCGCGCATCAGCGCGTCGGCGAAGGCCACGCCGGTGACGTGCACACGCACCTGCACCTCTCCGCGGCCCGGCGGCGCGATCGCGTCCTCGATCAGCTCCAGCACCTCCGGCCCGCCCCGGCGGCGGACGATCGCTTTGCGGATCTTCATGGCCTCCTCCCCGTTGCGGCGCTCGCTGCGTACAGCGGATAATACGCCACCTCCACCGGATCCGAAAGACTCGCGCCCTCACGCCACGCCTTCCGCGCGGAGGATGGCTTCGGCGACGGACTCCAGGTCGGGGCCGACGAGGTCGGGGCGCTCGTAGAGGGCGCCGACCTCGGCCCCGCCGCGCGCGACGAACGCGGCAGCCCAGCCGGCCCGCAGGGCGCCCGTCACGTCCCAGTCGTGCGCGGCGACGAGGCGCAGGTCGCCGGGCTGCACCCTCAGCCGGTCGGCCGCCATCCGGTAGACCTCGGGGGCCGGCTTCAGACGGCGCGCGGCATCCACCGACAGGATCTGCTCGAAGTACCCGTCCAGCCCGGCGTGCGCGAGTTGCGCCACGGCGGTCTCCGGGGCCGAGTTCGTCAGGGCCGCCAGGCGCAGCCCGCCGTCCCGGAGGCGGCCGAGGGCGGGCGCGGCGTCCGGGTGGGGCGGCAGGCGCCGGACGCCACCGAGAATCGCATCGCGGTCCGCGCCGGAGAGCGCCACACCCCGGCGGTGCGCGACGGTATCGAGCGCCGCGCGGGCGATCCGGCCGAAGTCGTGGTAGACGCCAGTGACCGTCAGCACGAAAGCCGTCTGCAGCATCTCGGCGAACCACGCACGCCGCACCGCCGCGTCGCCGAAGACCCGCTCGAAGGCGGGGTCGAGCGCGGCGAGGTCGAGCAGGGTCTCGTTGACGTCGAAGACGATGACATGCGGCATGGCAGGGGGGCGGTTGAGAAAAGCAGACGGCGCCGACGGCTCAGTCGCCGAGCCGCTGAAGGAGCACGGCCTTGACGTCCGGCGCGGCCCCGCCAGGCATGGAGAGGGCGCGGAGGCGCAGCGTCTGCGGGCCAGGCACGAGGGTGAAGGTGCCGAGGGCCTGCGTGGCCCAGTCTTTCTCATGCACCTCGCCGCGCGGCACGCGGTCCGGCGCCGGCAGGAAGGACGGGTCGTGCAGTGCATCGATCCGCCCTTCCACTCGGGCCTCGCCTGCTTCGATGCGGAGGCGGGCGCCGATCTGGTCGGCGCGGGCAGAATAGCGGACCGCCACGGCGTAGCGCCCGGAGCGCACCACGTCGATGGGCCACGCTGCGTACGCCGCAGGGTCCGTCCAGCGCGTGATCCAGTCGTTGGCCCAGCCGTTGCGTTCCATGTATCCGATGCCCTCGCCGGTGGCCGGGTGCAGCAGCGCCTCGTGACCGGGCAGGACGACCTCCGGCCGCTCCGCGTGGCCGACCTCAGTAGGGATGAGCGAGAATCCCCCGGCCGTCACGTCGGCGAACCATTCGTCGTAGGCGGCGGCCAGCATGCGCATCGTCTCCGGCTCGTCCGCCGCCACGTCGACGCGCTCGGCGGGGTCGTGCACCAGATCGTAGAGCGCCCATGCCGTGCCGTCGTGGACGGCGCGCCACCGCGCCGTGCGGACGGCGCCGGGGTACGGGCGCACCTCGAACGGGCCGGACCAGTGGGTGAAGAACCGGCGCGGCGGCATCCCCCCTTCGTCCCCGCGCAGCAGGGGCGCGAGGCTCTGGCCGTCCAGCGCGGGCCCTTCCGGCACCGGCACCCCGGCGAGGTCCGCGATGGTCGGCAGCAGGTCGATGTGGGCGGCGGGGGTGCGGACGGTGCGGCCCGCCGGGATCACGCCCGGCCACCGCATGAACAGGGGCACACGGACGCCGCCCTCGTGGACGCTCGCCTTCGCGCCCCGCATGCCGCCGTTGTAGCGGTCGCCGTTGGGGCCGTTGTCGGTGAGGAACAGCACGAGCGTGTTCTCGCGCAGGCCGAGGGCGTCGAGGGCATCCAGCAGGCGCCCTACGTTGTCGTCGATGTTCTCCACCATGCCGTAGGCGGCGGCGGTGCGGGCGCTCAGCCCGCGCGCCACGTACTTCTCGAAGTACCGGTCCGGCACCTGGAAGGGCGAGTGCGGCGCGTTGTAGGGCACGTAGGCGAAGAACGGCCGGTCGCGGTGGCGGCGGATGAAGGCGAGCGCCGAGTCCGTCAGCACGTCGGTCACGAAGCCGTCGGTGCGGGCGGGCGTGCCGCCGTACTCCAGCAGCGGATCGAAGTAGTTATTGAGGTGGCCGAGGGCGAAGCCGAAGTACGTATCGAAGCCCTGCCCGGTGGGGTCGTGCGGGTGGTGCGCGCCGTTGTGCCACTTGCCGAAGAGGCCCGTCGCATAGCCCGCGCCGCGCAGGATCTCGGCCAGCGTCACTTCGTCGCCGCGCATCGTCTCGTAGCCGCGCGTGACGCCGTGGACGCCCGTGCGGAGCGCGTAGCGCCCCGTCAGCAGGCTCGCCCGCGTCGGCGCGCAGACCGGGCTCACGTAGAACCGCTCGAACCGGGCGCCCTCGCGCGCCAGGCGGTCCAGGCGTGGCGTGTCGATCAGCGGGTTGCCGTGCGAACGGACGTCGCCCCAGCCCTGGTCGTCCGTCAGGATGAGCAGCACGTTGGGAGGGGCGGCGGGCGGGGCCTCGCGGAGCGCGGCCGTGAGGACCCCGGCGAGGACGGCGGCCAGCAGGACGAGGGCGAGGCGGTGCACGGGCGGTCAGATGCCGGAGGCGATGAGCAGCTCGATGTCGCGGTGCGGCATGTTGAACATCGCGGCGAGGCTTTTCTTGGTCAGGTGGCGGCGGTAGACGTAGGTGCCGTTGCGCAGGCCCACGTTGCGCCACAACGCCTCGTTGATCGACCCCACCTCGCCGATCTGCACGAGGTAGGGCACGAGGACGTTGGTGAGCGCATAGGTGGCCGTCCGCGCCGCGTTGGACGGCATGTTGGGCACGCAGTAGTGGACGACGTCGTGCGCGCGGAAGACGGGCTCGGAGTGGGTCGTCGGGCGGCTCGTCTCGATGCACCCGCCCTGGTCGATCACGGCATCGACGATCACCGAGCCGGGCCGCATCTCGCGGACGAGGTCTTCCGGGACGAGCATCGGCGACCGCTGCCCGTCCGCCATCATCGCGCCGATCACGACGTCGGCCGAGAGCACGGCCTGCCGGATGTACTGCGTGGAGGCCATCGCGGTGGTGATGCGGCGGTCCAGGTAATGCTCAAGGATGCGGAGCGCCCCGAGGTCGGCGTCCAGCACGATCACGTGGGCACCGAAGCCGAGCGCCGTGCGGGCGGCCCACTCGCCGACGACGCCCGCGCCGAGGATGACGACGGTGGAGGGCGGCACGCCCGAGATGCCGCCGAGCATCGCACCGCGCCCCCCCTCGTTGCTCTCCAGGTAGCGCGCGGCGATCTGCACCGCCAGCGAGCCCATGATCTCGTGCATCATCCGCACGATGGGGAACGACCCGTCGGAGTCCCGGATGAACTCGAAGCCAATGCCAGTGATGCCCAGCTCCATGAGGCGGTGCAGAAAGGCCGGCGTGGTGCCGCCCAGGTGGAGCGCCGAGATGACGATCTGCTTTTCCTGCAGGAGGTCGACCTCGTCCCCGGCCGGCGGCCCCACCTTCACGATGAGCTGGCTCTTGCTGTAGAGCTCGGCCGGGGTCTCCGCCACCTCGGCGCCCGCCTCCATGTACTCCGCGTCGCTGAAGTGGGCCTGCGCGCCCGCGTTCTTCTCGACGAAGACCTGATGCCCGCTGGCGACCAGGGCCGTCACGCCGCTGGGGGCCAGGGCCACGCGCCGCTCCTCGTTAGACACCTCGCGCGGCACCCCGATGCGCAGCGCCTGATGCTGCTCGTGCAGCGCCAGCGGGCGCTCCATCGTCATCAGGCCCGGCTCGATCTTCAGCCCCTGCAGCGCGGGAATCTCCATGCGGCTCGTCTGGGTGGATAACGGCGGATAGCGGGCCTCGAATCCAAAAATATACGGTTCCAGCGGCTTCCGATTGCACGGATGTAGGAAATTTCGGGGGCGCGGTCAGGGCGCGCCGAGCCACGCATGGATGAGAATGCCGCCGGCCACGGCCACGTTGAGCGACTCCGTACCCGCCCGCCCCGCGGCCCCGCCGATTGCCACCCGCGCGTCGAGCCCGGCCCGGACCGCGCCGGAGAGCCCGTGGGCTTCACTGCCCAGCACGAGCACGGACGGCCGGGCAGGCTGCCAGCGCCGGACCGGCGTCCCGCCGAGGTCGGCGCCGTAGACGGCATGGCCCCGGGAGCGGAGCACCCCAAGCGCCTCCGCCAGGTCGCCGGTCTGCGCGAGGCCGACGTCCCAGAGCCCGCCCATCGCCGCCCGGATGACCTTGGGGCCGAAGAGGTCGGCCGTGCCCGGGCCGGCCACCACGGCGTCTGCGCCGAACCAGGCGGCGGTGCGGAGGAGCGTGCCGACGTTGCCGGGGTCCTGCACGCCGTCCAGCGCGAGGACGGCCGCGCACGCGCCCAGCCGGTCTTCGGGGAGCCGTTCGATGCGGGCCACCGCCACGACGCCCTGGCTCGTCTGCACGTCCGAGATCTGGGCCAGGTCGCGCTCCGTGGCGTCGAGCACCGGCACGCCCGCGCCGGCCAGCACCGCCCGCACGCGGGCGTCCTC
>JAWWAN010000295.1:0-5345 GCA_033721675.1 Rhodothermales bacterium
CGTCGTCGTGGAGGTGGAGCAGCGTCTCGGCGGCGCTGTCTTCGACGTCGAGGGCGGGCGTCTGCGCAGCGACGGTGGGAGCGAGCAGGCCGGCGGCGAGCAGCCAGGCAGCGGCGATGGGCAGGGCGTGTAGGAGCGTGGGCATGGGGCAATCTGCGGCATGGAAGGGTGGGTTGCCCCACACTTCGGAAAACGCGTGCGGCAGGGATCACTGGCGCCCCGAATCCTCCCTGCCGTCGCCCGGCCGAGCCGTCTCTGTGCTCCTCCCACGGATCGCCGGGGCGGGTTCTGCGTACGGCAGAGCACCCTCTCCCTCCCGGCCGCCCGCATCATGACGATGGAACCCGACGCCGCCCCGCCCCTCATCGTCACCTTGACGCTGGACCCGGAGAGCTTCGCCTGGCTCGACGCGCTCCGGCAGGCCCACTTCCCGCCCGAGCGCAACGTGCTGGATGCCCACCTCACCCTCTTCCACAAGCTGCCGGGCGACGCGGTCGAGACCGTCGGTGCCGACCTGCGCGCCGAGGCCGAGGCCGTCGCGCCCCTGCCGCTCACCTTCTCCGAGCCCATGTTTCTGGGGCGCGGCGTGGCCGTGCGCGTCGAGTGCGCGGCGTTGCACGCGGTGCGCGAGCGGCTGGCTGCACGCTGGCGCGCCTGGCTGACCGCGCAGGATCGCCAGCGCTTCCGGCCGCACGTGACGGTCCAGAACAAGGTCGCCTCGGACCGGGCGCGCGCACTGCACGATGCGATGGCGGAGAGTTGGGCGCCGCGTACGGGCGTGGGCACGGGCCTGGGGCTCTGGCGCTACCTCGGCGGCCCGTGGGCGCCTGCCGCCGAGATCCCTTTCGGTGGCTGAGGGCGGCTACGCGTCTTCGTCGGCCGCTTTCATCTTCTGCTTGATCGTCTCGGCCCACTCGCGGCCGGCGTCTCCACCCCAGAGGAGCCACGCGACGTAGCCGGCCGAGGGGTCGTCGTCGTTGCCGAAGTCGTCGGCGTCCTTGTCCGTCTCGTGGCGCGCGAAGTACGACACCATGCGCTCGATGGTGTCGGGCGTGAGGTGTTCGCGGTTCTTGAGGTCGCGCGCGCGGGCCACGCCGACGTCCGTGCCGCCGCGCCCGAACGCGTCGCGGAGGTCGAGTCCTTTCTCTGCGTTGTCCGCGACGTCCTGGGGGGGCTGAAAGTCGATATCGTCGTATTTCTTCGGCCGGCTCATCAAGTCGCTGGTAGGTTCGTGCAGGGCCGGGGCAGCGCGATAGGCCGGGGCCGCCCGTACGGCCCCGGAGCGATCCCTGCTGGTACGGAGCGCGGAGCAGACCCGTTCGGCACACAGCGCCCCGGAACTTCTACGAAGTCGAGGGGCGTGCTCGCATCTCGTAACGGTGGCCTCCGCACCCTCCGGATGGCTGCGCCACCGCGGGGTCCTTCGCGCAGCGCAGGCGCCCCGTCAGGCCGCTCCCTCCTTGCGCGCCTCCGGCGGCTCCCCGAGCGCCCGGCTCTGCTGTTCCTGCATCCTCGCCTCTACCCACCGCCCGATGAAGGGCGGCACGCGGTAGTCGTCGTAGGCCCGGGAGTGGAAGAGGGACGCACCCTGCCCACTGGCATCGTACTGCGTGACGCTCCACGTGCCGAGCGGAGACGGCTCGGCGGTCACGCGCAGGTAGGGGCCGACGAACGGCACGGTGGGGCCGCACGGCAGCAGGCTGGCGGAGGTCAGCAAGGCGAACGGGACGCCGAGCAGGACGACGAGCACCGCCAGCGCCGCCGGCAAGACGTAGACGCCGGCCGCGACCATCGCCCACATCTGCTGCTCCGGCGTGCCGTGCTCGATGAGAAACATCAACCCGGCCGCTACGGCCTGGACGGTGGTCGCGCCGAGCCCCTCCCGCCAGTCGCGCTTGTGAGGTGAGAATGAATCCAGCGCAGGCGCCGTCCAGCGACGCTCGCGCATCAGGATCCGGTCTCGTAGTTCCTGGTTGAGCGTTCTGATCTTCACATAGTCGATGGCGTTCAGCATCCTCTCGACCAGCCCGAACGCGCGCGCGCCGGTGATGGCCCAGAGCAGATCGGCGAGGGTACCGGCGAGGCGGGCGCCGGCGATGAGGGCGAGCGCCTCGTCTCCCTGCACCCGGACGATGGCCACCTGCTCGGGCGCGAGGGCCGTCTTGGGCATCCGCCGGCGGATGCGCTCGGCGTGATCCTGCATGAGCTGGAGTATCCACGCGCCGCCGGAGAGGAGCAGCACCTTGAGCAGCACGGCCCCCAGCGCCCACGGCCAGAGGCTCCATTCCAGCCCCGGGGCGTAGCCGTAGAAGAGCACAGCCCAGCCCGCGAAGGCTCCGAAAAAGAGGCCCGTCCCGAGGTCGATCAGCTCGTCGCTCTCCTGCTTCCGGACCTGGGCTTCGAGGAACGGGGTGCCGAGCGTCACGACGCCGAGCACCTGGGCCGCCCGCTCCGGCGTGTCGAGCGCCATGAAGGCGATGTTGCCGCCATGGCTGTGGGCGATGACCACGTGCTCGGCCTCGGGCTCGTCGTACTCCGGGTGCTGCTCGCGGTACGCGTCTCGGGCGTCCCGGTACGCCTGGATCTGCCGGTCGAGGTGGCCCCGGAAGTCCTGCGCGGCGCGCCACCGGGCCTGCACGCTGAACCCGTGCCTCGGCCAGACGAACGGCTCGACTGCGGCGCGCCAGCCGAGCGACCGTCGCAGCTCCTGGCAGAGCGTGCTGTCCGAATGGATCCATGCGGCCTTCCGCGCGAAGGTGCCGTGGATCGTATGGACGACGTAGCGGGGCGGGAGCGCCTCCAGCCGCTGCCGTTCCTCCTCTTCTACGCGCTGCCGCTCTGCCGACTGTTTCAGCCATGCCTTCAGGCGCGCCGTCTCCAGGTCCTGCTGGAGGGCGGGGCCCCAGAGGGCGCGGAGCGAAGGATCAATGGACGATTTCATGGCGCGTCTTGCTCCATGCTGAGAGGCGCTTCTCCCGTATTCCTTCTTCGACAAAATACTCGAACCGAGGTCCGGCGGGCAACCAGGGACCGGGGGCATGACCGTGTTCGTCAGGCCGCATCCGGCTTGATGTTCCGCCGCCGCGCCCACGCCAGCGCCGCACTCGACGTCACCGCCATCACGGCCGCCAGCGTGTTGAACCCGATGTCGAACAGGTCGAAGACGCGGCTGGGCAGCACCGCCTGGATCCCTTCGTCGACCAGGCCGAGCAGCGAGGTCATCGCGATGGCGAGCAGCCCGGGCACGGGGACGCGCCGCCCATTCCCTGCCCGTTCCCGGAGCGCCTCGTAGATGATCAGGGCCACCACGCTGTACTCGATGAGGTGGCTGCGCTCTTCCGGAACCGTCATCCGCAGGAAGGCGATGAGGTAGGCCCCCAGGATCCCCAGTATGATGCCGATCTCGGTCCCGCCCGGCCGCTTCCGCAACCCCTGCACGACCCAGGCCGCCACGATGAGGAGGAGGCCGACGTTGAACGCGGCCGTGATCAGGTCGCGCTCCCGGAGCACGCCCGCCAGCGTCCGCGCCAGACCGAGGGTCGCATAGATCGCCACCACGACCACGAGCGCCCAGAGCCACAGGCGCCGCTCCCGGCTGGATGTGAAGAGGGCCATGGTGCAATATAGCGACGCGCCCCCGACCCATGGCCTTCCCGGCGTCCCCGGCGAGTGGCGGCTGCGCTTTCTTCGCCCGGTGGCGTGCCGTCTAGCCGCCCTCGGGGGGTGCCGCGCCGCCTGCGGCGCGGAGTGTTTTACCCATCGTTACGAGGCGATAGCCACCCGCCTCGGTCTCCTCCGGCTCGGTCACGTAGCCCATCGCGGCGTAGAACCGCTCCAGGTACGCATGGGCGTGGAGGACGGCCCGGCGCGCGCCGTCTTCCCGCGCGAGGGTCTCCAGAGCCTCCACCACGCGCCGCCCCAGGCCCTGCCCCCGGTACGCCGGGGCCACGGCGATGCGCGCCAGTACGGCGGCGCCGTCCGGGCCCGGCGTCACCCGGCCCGTCGCTACCGGCACGGCGCCGTCCCGGATGAGCACGTGGCGCGAGGCGTCGTCGCGGCCGTCGGCGTCCAGCGCTGCGGGGATGCCCTGCTCGTCGACGAAGACGCGGTGCCGGAGCGCGAAGGCCTGCCGGAGCGCCTCTGGCGTCCGGGCTTCGATGAGGGAAAAGGACGGGGTCATGGGGGGCACCTGCGGTCCGGCTCTTGATCCGATGCGCTGAATTTGGTAGGGTGGAGCTTCTCTGTCAACCGGAGTGGTACCTCATGGAAGCGCCCCACGATGATTCCGTCGTCGTCCGTCTCACCGTGAACGGCGGCGTCCGTGAGCACGCCGCCGAGCCCCGCCGCCTGCTGAGCGACTTCCTCCGGCACGACCTCGGCCTCACCGGCACGCACGTCGGCTGCGAGCACGGCGTCTGCGGCGCCTGCACGGTCCTGCTCGACGGCGAGGCCGTCCGCGCCTGCCTCCTCTTCGCCGTCCAGGCCCACGGCCACGCGGTCACGACGGTCGAGGGGCTGACCGAGGGCGACGCGCTCCATCCGCTGCAGGAGGCCTTCCGCGAGACGCACGCCCTCCAGTGCGGCTTCTGCACGCCGGGCTTCCTCCTGCTGCTCCTCCCCTTCCTGCGCGACCACCCGGACCCGACCGAGGCCGAGATCCGCGAGGCCCTCTCCGCCAACCTCTGCCGCTGCACCGGCTACCAGAACCTCGTCCGCGCCGTCCAGCGCTACGCGGCGCACGCGCCGTAGGGGCAGCGCCGGCCCCGCCCCGTCTTTCTTCCGCCGCCGCTCGCTCGTCCGCCCATGTCTACTCGCTACTTCGGCCAGCCGATCCGCCGCACCGAAGATCCGCGCCTGCTGCGGGGGGAAGCGCTGTTCGTGGACGACGTCCAGCGGCCGGGCCTGCTCCACGCGGCCGTCCTGCGCAGCCCGCACGCCCACGCGCACCTCCTCGGCCTCGACGCGGCGGCGGCCCGGCGGCACCCGGGCGTGGTGGCCGTCTACACCGCCGAGGACCTCGGCGCGCTGAACCGGCCCGGCCCGCTCCTCGTCCCGCCCCCGCCCATCGACGGGCTCGTCTTCCATACGCGCACCGGGCGCCCTCTGGCCACGGGCACCGTGCGGCACGTGGGCGAGGCGGTGGCCGTCGTCGTGGCCGAGAGCCGCTACGTGGCCGAGGACGCGCTGGAACGGATCGACGTGGCCTACGACCCCCTGGAGGCCGCCGTGGACCTCGAACGCGCGCTGGAGGCCGGCGCCCCGCGCGTCCACGCCGACCTCGAAAGCAACCTCGCGGCGCACGTCGTCCAGCAAAAGGGGGATTATGAGGCCGCGCGCGCCGAGGC
>JAWWAN010000296.1:0-5324 GCA_033721675.1 Rhodothermales bacterium
ACCTGCCCGAGGAGCGCTACCTCTACACGAAGGAAGCCCTGCTGGACCGCATGACGATGGCCATCGGCGGGCGGGTGGCCGAGGAGATCATCTTCGGCAAGATCTCGACCGGCGCCCAGAACGACCTGGAGCGCATCACCAAGATGGCCTACGCGATGGTCGTCGATTACGGCATGAGCGAGCGCGTCGGCTACGTCTCGTTCAACCTCTCCAGCCGGAAGGACGACGGCCCCGTCTTCGACAAGCCGTACTCCGACGAGACGGCCCGTCTGATCGACGAAGAGGCCAAGGCGCTCATCGACGAGGTGCGGCGCCGGGCGCGGGCGCTGCTCGAAGAGAAGAGCGACAAGCTCGAAGAGATGGCGCAGGCCCTGCTCCAGAAAGAGGTGCTCGGCCCCAGCGACCTGGTCGAGATCCTGGGGTCCCGCCCGTACGGCGAGTACGTGCTCTTCAACGGCGAGCCGGCCGCTGCGGGCGAAGACGAAAAAACGACGAAGGCCGAACCCGCCGCACCCGAGGGCATTTCAACGCTTCCCAACGGCGAGACGACGGCCGAGGCGCCCACGCGTTCCGACGAGACCGGCTGACCGCATCCGCACAGCCGGCACGCTATTCGGGGAGGGGCCTGTCACTGACGCAGGCCCCTTTCTTGTGCGCCGCGCCGAAGTCCGAATCGATACTTCGGTATAGAATGATATACTGATTGTGTCGGGCCGCCGGGCTCGTTTCAGGGCCTGTTGGGAGGGGCGGTGCTGCAATTAACAGGATCTTAGATCCCTGGTTTGGATGCGGTGCCCGTTCCTCGTTATATTAAAAGGCTGTAATCACGCCGCCGCCTCGGCTAGGACGCAGCGAGGCCCCACGGAGCTAAGCAGACGATACTGACTGTGCCTACGATCCAGCAACTTGTACGCAAGGGCCGCCACCCGAAGGTCAAGAAGACCAAGGCCGCGGCGCTTCAGGGCAACCCGCAGCGGCGGGGTGTCTGCACGCGCGTTTACACCACCACGCCCAAGAAGCCGAACTCGGCGCTGCGCAAGGTCGCCAAGGTGCGCCTGACCAACGGCATCGAGGTGATCGCATACATCCCGGGTGAGGGGCACAACCTGCAGGAGCACTCGATCGTGCTCGTGCGCGGCGGGCGTGTCAAGGACCTGCCCGGTGTGAAGTACCACATCGTCCGCGGCGCGCTCGACGCCTCGGGCGTCGAAGACCGCCGGCAGAGCCGTTCCAAGTACGGCACGAAGCGTCCGCGTCAGTAAGCCGCGCCCCGCGCCGGCCCCGACATACAGGGAGGCAGGCTCCCGGCGGTGCCTCGCGCGCGCCGGCCCTCGCCTCAGTAGCCCAAGAACGAACGACCATGCGCAGAAGATCAGCTGATAAGCGGATCCCCACGCCCGATCCGATCCACAACGACGTCCTGGTGGCGCGTTTCGTCAACTACATGATGCGGGACGGCAAGAAGGCCGTCGCCCAGCGCATCGTCTACGACGCCATCGACATCATCGAGGAGCGGATGTCGGAGCCGGGCCTCGAGGTCTTCAAGAAGGCGATCAACAACGTCTCGCCCCTCGTCGAGGTGCGGAGCCGCCGCGTCGGTGGCGCCACCTACCAGGTGCCCATCGAGGTCCGCCCGGACCGCCGCGTCGCGCTCGCCTTCCGGTGGATCATCCAGTATTCCCGCGCCCGCGGAGACCGTTCGATGGCCAACCGCCTGGCGAACGAGCTCATCGCGGCGGCCAAGGGCGAGGGCGGCGCCATCAAGAAGAAGGACGACACGCACCGCATGGCGGAGTCCAACAAGGCGTTCGCCCACTTCCGCTTCTAGCGGAGCCGCTCCGGCGACGGAGCGCTCAGGCGTCGGTTTTCGGTTGTCAGAGGGAGGGAGTCTGGGAACTGAAGGCTGAGAACCGAACACTGAAAACACGCGATCGAACATGAGCACCAACGGCAAACAGATCCCCCTGGATCGGACGCGCAACATCGGCATCATGGCCCACATCGATGCCGGCAAGACGACGACCACCGAGCGGATCCTCTTCTATACCGGGCGCCTCCACCGCATGGGCGAAGTCCATGAGGGCGGCGCGACGATGGACTGGATGGAGCAGGAGAAGGAGCGCGGCATCACGATCACGAGTGCCGCCACCACCTGCTTCTGGAAGGACCACCGCATCAACATCATCGATACGCCCGGCCACGTCGACTTCACGGTCGAGGTCGAGCGCAGCCTCCGCGTGCTCGACGGCGCGATCGCGCTCTTCTGCGCCGTGGGCGGCGTCGAGCCCCAGAGCGAGACCGTCTGGCGCCAGGCCAACAAGTACAACGTCCCCCGCATCGCCTTCGTCAACAAGATGGACCGGACGGGCGCGGACTTCAAGACCGCCATCGAGCAGATGCGCGAGCGCCTGAAGGCCAACCCGATCCCCGTCCAGATCCCGATCGGCGCCGGCAGCATGTTCAAGGGCGTCATCGACCTGATCACGGCCAAGGCCATCGTCTGGCACGACGACACGCTGGGCGCCTCGTGGGACGAGATCGACATCCCGCAGGACCTCCGCACCGAGGCGCGCCACTGGCGCATCCACCTCCTGGAGGCGATTGCCGAGCACGACGACACGCTCCTGATGAAGTACCTCGAAGGCGAGGACATCACCGCCGAGGAGATCCGCTCCGTCGTCCGCAAGGCCACGCTCAGCCTCGACATCACGCCCGTCTTCTGCGGGACGGCCTTCAAGAACAAGGGCGTCCAGCGCCTGCTCGACGGCGTGCTCGACTATCTGCCGAGCCCGATGGACGTGCCGGCCGTGGAGGGGCACCATCCCCGGACGGACGAGCCCCTCGTCCGCACGCCGGATCCGGACGGGCCGTTCAGCGCGATCGCCTTCAAGATCGCCACGGACCCGTACGTCGGGAAGCTGACCTTCTTCCGCGTCTACAGCGGCACGCTCGACAAAGGCTCGCAGGTGCTCAACGCCACGAGTGGCAACAAGGAGCGCATCGGGCGTCTGCTCTTCATGCACGCCAACAGCCGCGAGGACGTCGAGCAGGTGAAGGCCGGAGACATCGCCGCCGCCGTGGGCCTCAAGCAGGTCAAGACCGGCGAGACGCTCTGCGACCCGGACAAGCCCGTCGTGCTCGAGAAGATGGACTTCCCCGAGCCCGTCATCCGGATCGCCATCGAGCCCAAGACGAAGGCCGACAGCGACAAGCTGGGCACCGGCCTGATGAAGCTCGCCGAGGAGGACCCGACGTTCCAGGTCCGCACCGACGACGAGACCGGCCAGACGATCATCGCCGGCATGGGCGAGCTGCACCTCGAGATCATCGTGGACCGCCTCAAGCGCGAGTTCAAGGTGGAGGCGAACGTGGGCAAACCCCAGGTGGCCTACCGCGAGGCGATCCGCAGCAGCTACGACGAGCGCTACACGCACAAGAAGCAGACCGGCGGCCGCGGCCAGTTCGCCGAGGTCTGGATCGAGTTCTCCCCGAACGAGGAGGGCACCGGCCTCGAGTTCGTCGACGAGATCCGCGGCGGCTCCATCCCCAGAGAGTTCATCCCGTCCGTCCAGAAAGGCATCGAGAGCGCCATGGAGCAGGGGCCCCTCGCCGGCTACCCCATGGAAGGCATCAAGGCCCGCCTCTACGACGGCAAGTTCCACGCGGTGGACTCGGACCAGATGTCGTTCGAGATCGCCGGCCGCATGGCCTTCCGCGAGGCCACGCGCCGCGCCAACCCGATCATCATGGAGCCCATCATGGCCGTCGAGGTCATCACCCCCGACGAGTACATGGGCGACGTCATCGGCGACCTCAACAGCCGCCGCGGGCGCATCGCCTCGATGGGCCAGCGGCAGGACGCCCAGGTCATCAAGGCCCACGTCCCGCTCTCCGAGATGTTCGGCTACTCGACCGACCTCCGCTCCATCACGCAGGGCCGCGCCATCTACTCGATGCAGTTCGAGACCTACGAGGAGGTGCCCAAGAGCATCGCCGAGGAGATCGTCTCGAAAACGTCCGGCGCCGTCGTCGCGTAACCGCACCCGCACCCTAATTCTGCCACCCGTCAAGACCAGATAAGACCATGGCAAAAGAGCAATTTCAGCGCACGAAGCCCCACGTGAACGTGGGCACGATTGGCCACGTCGACCACGGCAAGACGACGCTCACGGCCGCCATCACGAAGGTGCTCTCCGAGCGTTCGGGCTCGGGCGAGGTGCGCTCGTTCGACTCGATCGACAACGCGCCGGAGGAGCGCGAGCGCGGCATCACGATCGCCACGGCGCACGTCGAGTACGAGACCGAGAACCGGCACTACGCGCACGTCGACTGCCCGGGCCACGCCGACTACGTCAAGAACATGGTCACCGGCGCGGCGCAGATGGACGGGGCGATCCTCGTCGTGGCGGCCACCGACGGCCCGATGCCGCAGACGCGCGAGCACATCCTGCTGGCGCGCCAGGTGGGGGTGCCCTACATCGTGGTGTTCCTCAACAAGGTGGACCTGGTCGACGACGAGGAGCTCTTGGAGCTGGTCGAGATGGAAGTGCGGGAGCTGCTCTCGCAGTACGAGTTTCCGGGGGACGACCTGCCGGTGGTGGCCGGTTCGGCGCTGGGAGCGCTCAACGGCGAGAGCCAGTGGGAGGAGAAGATCGTCGAGCTGATGGATGCGGTCGACACCTACATTCCGACGCCGGAGCGGGACACGGACAAGCCGTTTCTGATGCCGGTCGAGGACGTCTTTTCGATCACGGGCCGGGGCACGGTGGCCACGGGCCGGGTCGAGCGGGGCGTGATCAAGGTGGGCGAGCAGGTGGAGATCGTGGGGATCCGGGAGGAGAAGCAGACGACGACGGTCACCGGCGTGGAGATGTTCAGGAAGCTCCTGGAGCAGGCCGAGGCGGGCGACAACGCGGGGGTGCTGCTTCGCGGGATCAAGAAGGACGAGATCGAGCGGGGCCAGGTCTTGTGCAAGCCGGGTTCGATCACGCCGCACAAGGAGTTCGAGTGCGAGGTTTACATTTTGAGCAAGGAGGAGGGCGGTCGCCACACGCCGTTTTTCAAGGGGTACCGTCCGCAGTTCTACTTCCGCACGACGGACGTGACGGGGGACATCGAGTTGAAGGAGGGCGTGGAGATGGTGATGCCGGGGGACAACACGAGTTTCCGGGTCAAGCTGATCCAGCCGGTGGCGATGGAGGAGGGTCTGCGCTTCGCGATCCGGGAGGGCGGCCGCACGGTCGGCGCCGGCGTCGTCACCAAGATCAACGAGTAACGAGGAGAGAGTCGAGCAATGCGTGACGAGATCGTCCTGGCCTGCGAGA
>JAWWAN010000297.1:0-5299 GCA_033721675.1 Rhodothermales bacterium
GGCCGGGTGGGGGAGATGCTGATGTATGTGTGGGCAATATCCGGGGTGCCGGGCCGGCCGCTTGACTTCGCCGCCCCCCTGCATAGATATTCTTCCCCCGTCCTTTGATCCCTGCGCGTGCCATGGGTATCCGCTTTTTCCTCGTCTCGTTGCTCCTGGCCGCCGGCTGCGCGCCGCGCCCCGCGCCCCAGCCCGCCTGGACCTTCGAGCCCGTGCTGACCCCCCAGCAGAGCGGCACCGATGCCCTCTTCATCGGCGTCAGCGTGGTGGACGAAGCCGTGGTCTGGCTCAGCGGCACCGGCGGCACCTTCGCCCGCACCTTGGACGGCGGCGCGACCTGGCAGGCGGGGACGGTCCCCGGCGCCGACTCGCTCCAGTTCCGCGACGTCGAGGCGTTCGATGCGCAGACCGCCTTCCTGCTCAGCATCGGCAACGGCGACCAGTCTCGCATCTACCACACCACCGACGGCGGCGCGACGTGGGCCCTCCGCTTCACGAATGCGGAGCCCGAGGCGTTCTTCGATTGCATGGACTTCTGGGACGCGCGCCACGGCCTCGCCTTCAGCGACTCGTTCGACGGCGCCTTCCGGATCATCCGCACGGACGACGGCGGGCGCACCTGGGCGCCGATCCCGAGCGAGGATCTACCCCCCGCCACCGAGGGCGAGGGGAGCTTCGCCGCCAGCGGCACCTGCCTCGTCACCGTCGGCGAGGCCGCCGCGTACGTCGGCACCGGCGCCGGCGCCGCCGCGCGGGTCCTCCGCACCACCGACCGGGGCCGCACCTGGACGACGCACCCGACCCCCATCGTGGGCGGCACCGCTACGTCCGGAATCGCGTCGCTCACGTTTCGGGATCCGCAGCACGGCGCGGCCCTCGGCGGCGAGATCGGCGCGCCCAACGCCTTCGCGGACAACGTCGCCGTCACCGACGACGGCGGGCGCACGTGGCGGCCGGGTGCGCGCACGCCCTTCCCCGGCGCGGTCTACGGCGCGGCCTACGTGCCCGGCGCGCCGCAGCCGACGCTCGTGGCCGTCGGCCCCGGCGGGGCGGCTGTCTCCACGGACGACGCCCGCTCCTGGGCGCCGCTGGACTCGCTCACGTACTGGAGTGCCGGCTTCGCATCGCCCCGTGCCGGCTGGATCGTCGGGCCGGGCGGCCGCGTGGTCAAGGTCTCGCTGTACCGCCGGCCGTGATCCGGCGGGGTCAGGCGGCCGGCTCGTGCATCCGGGTGTCCCGCGAGAGGCGGACGAGGTCGATGCGGTTGGAGGTGGCCTGCAGGATCACGAACCGGAAGCCGTCGAACGTGCATTCTTCCTGCGGGGCGGGGATGGCGCCGAGGCGTTCGAGCAGGTAGCCGGCCACGGTCTCGTAATCCCCGGAGGGGAGTTCGAGGCCGAAGCGCTCGCGCAGCTCGTCGAGTTCGGCCCGGCCGCTGACCACGTACGTGCCCTCGCCCAGCTGACGCAGGATCACGTCCTCCGTGTCGAACTCGTCCTGGATGTCGCCGAAGAGTTCTTCGAGCAGGTCCTCCCGGGTGACGAGCCCCGCCGTGCCGCCGTACTCGTCGATGACGATCGCGATGGAGGTGCCCGTGGCGAGGAACTCCTGCAACAGATCCTTGGACAGCTTGGACTCCGGCACGAACTTGGGCGGCCGCATGATCTCGGCGAGGGTCTGCGGCTGCTGGAAGAGGTCGTAGGCGAAGGCCACGCCCACGATGTTGTCGATGTGCTCGCGGAAGACGGGCAGCTTGGAATAGCCGGTCTCGATGAACCGCTGCTGCAGCTCGTCCAGCGGGATGTGCTCCTCGACGGCCACGATGTCGGTGCGTGGCACCATGGATTCCTTGACGCGGATCGTCGTCAGGGCGAAGACATTCTCGAGGATGGCCGTCTCTTCCTCGTCGAGGTCCAGCTCGCCGCTCTCGCGGGACTCCTGGATGATGATCTCGAAATCCCGCCGCATGAACTGCGAGAACGTGGCGGCATCGGCGCGGAAGAGGCGCACCAGGCCGGTGGCGGTCCACCCGGCCAGCTTCACCATCGGCAGCAGCAGGTAGTAGCTGGCACGGAGTGGCACGGCGAGGACGAAGACGAGCCGGTTGGCGAGCTCCCGCATGATGGACTTGGGCAGGATCTCGCCGATGACGAGCACCACGATGGCCGCGATGAAGGTCTGCGCCGCCAGCACGGCGATGGCGAGGGCGCCGGCCTCCAGCCCCGCCGTCTCGCCGAAGAAGCGTTCCAGCGGGGGGTCCAGGTAGAAGGCCATCAACGTCGAGTAGATGACGAGGGCGACGTTGTTGCCCACGAGCGTCGTCGTCAGGAACGTGGCGGGTTGCTCCAGGAAGCCACGCACGATGCCTCCGACGACGCCGCCGCGCCGGGCCAGCACCTCCACGCGCAGCCGGTTGGCCGCCACGAAGGCGATCTCCGAGCCGGAGAAGAAGGCGCTCAGGGCCAGCATCAGCGCGATGACGGCGATTTCCACGGCACGCAGGCGAGGATGGGAGGACGGGGCGCGGCCTCACAATACGCAATTCGCCGCTCTTTGTCCCGCCATCGCCTGCCGCCCCGGGTTGTGTTTCTTCGGCGAATGCTGTTCATTGGGGGCAGAGTTGGCCGACGTACAGCGCCGGATACCGGTCCCGGACTCACGCGTCGTCTGAATCGGTACGGATCGAGTGGTGAGCAGCAGCAGACACGGGTGAGCCGCGCGCAGTGTTTCGTCAATGGTTGCCCTGGCGCGCGCCCTGCGGGACCTTCACTTCTGAGGAGGTGAAGCCATGTACAAACGACTCAGCCTCGCCGGGCTGGTCGCGATGGGGTTGCTCTGCGGGTGCGCCGGCCAGGACGTGCTGGCCCAGCGCGAGTTCTTCTCCATGGACGACCGGATCAACCAGCACATCGCCGTCCTTACCGAGGTCGGGGACTGCAGCGCGGTCGAGGTCGCGCTGCGCACGTTCCCGGCGGCGCTCTACGGCGGCGCCCGCATCGTCCCCTCGCGGGGCGAGCTGGAGCGGGAGACGCGCGAGGCGGACCAGAAGACCGCCGAGAACGAGCGCCGCGTGGTCGCCGCCATCGAGGCGATGCTCGGGCAGGGGCGGTGCCCCGCGCTGCACGGCCTCGCCGTGGACGTCAAGACGCTCGTCAAGGAGACCAACGAGGTCGCCGTCGCCGTCGCGCCGGCCACCACGCGCTGCGGGGACGGCAGCACGCTGGAGGAGCGCTTCTGCAACCTCATCCAGCCCCTGCTGGACGAGGAGACGGGCCACGAGATCTTCGACGACCGCGCCGGCGTCATCCGCCCCGGCTTCTTCGTCAAGCTGCGCAGCCCCTTCGTGCCGTGGAACACGGTCTTCGGCTGGGAGGAAGACCTCTACCGGACGGACCCCATCGCGCCGGGTGAGTGCGCCGCCATCGTGAAGGAGACGCGCGGGCTGATGCTGCGCCTGATCTTCGTCCGGTTCGACATCGTGCGCGATCCGTGGGCCACGCCGCTGCTCGCGCGCGGCACCCGCATCCCGATCTGGGCGCTCGAATGGATCCCGTCCCAGTACGTCAAGACGTGGAACGTCTGCAACCAGGACGGCCGCCTCGCCACCACGGTGAGCCAGCGCGTGAAGCAGGATGTGCCGCTGAACTTCTTCTGGCGCTACTACCCGGCCGCCGGCCACGGCGGCAAGGGCGACTACTGAGGCGCGGCGCGCGGCCTCACTCGCGCAGGCGCTGGCGCTCCGAAGGCTGCTCCTCGCCCTCGGCGTCGTACGTGTCGATCTCGCCGAGCAGGTCGTTGCCGCTGCGCCCGAAGACCTCTTCGATCTCCTCGACGGACGCCTCCGTCTCCTCGACCTCGCTCAGCAGCAGATCGAGCTGGTAGGTGATCTCCTCGGGGTTGCGCAGCGTCAGCGACTGCTCGTTGATGTACTTCATCACGTCCTCGATGGTCGCGAGCTGGGCCTCGATGATCTCGAGGTTCTCGTGGCGCTTCTTGAAGCGCTCCAGGCGCTGTTCGAGGATGTGGAGGCGGCGCTGCTTGACGGCCCGCACCCGCGACGAGTCGTCGGCCATGTCCTCGCGCAGGTCGGCGATCTGGCGGACGAGCTTGTCCTCGGCGGCGCCCTGGATGTAGGCCGTGTAGCGGCGCTTCTGATGGGCCAGGTTGAGGTACGATTCGAGCAGCCCCTCGATCTTCGTCAGGTGGCTCTTGAGCAGGCCCTGCGAGGCGTAGCTGAGCTTGCGGTAGTTGGACTCGATGTCTTTGCGAAGGCGCCGCAGGTTGACGTACCGCTTCTGGTCGTCGCGGCTGAGCTCGCGCCACAGCTCTTTCTGGGACGGCGGCTTGTTGCGCTCGGCGAGCTGGCGGGCGCGCACGGCCCGCTGGAAGCGCTCGTTGCGCGGCATCGTGCCGAGGAAGAGCAGCTCGGAGGCGGCGGTGAAGAGCAGGATGATGTTGGCCAGCCACGCGACGTCCTGCCCGACGAACATCGTGCCGAGCGAGACGAGCATCGCCACGATGAGAAACGCCAGGTTCCAGGGATGCAGAAATGCTTCCTTGGTGAAGTTGATGTTGACGTCGTCCATGCGGGTAGAGGCAGGTGGTTCGGACTGCACGGCCGGGGCGGCCGTCCGGTCGGAGCGTAGCTCAGCGCTCCCGAGGAGGGCGCCCCAGCGTCTTGTCGGGAGCCGGCCCCGGGCCGGCGTCGGTCCGGGCGGCGGGGGCGGCTCGCCCCAGGGTCTTCTCGGGGCGCGTATCCGGGGCGGCGGGGGCGGCCCGCTCCGGGGGGGCGGGCGGCGCGGCGTCGTCGTCCTCGCTGCCGGGCACGCCCATCTGCTGCTTGATCTGGCGGACGAGGGTCTGCGCGCGCGCCTTCAGCAGGTCCTCTTCGAGCGCCTCGGGCGGTTCCGGGGCGGCGGCGTCTTCAGCCGCCTGGTTCTCCAGGGCGATTTCGAGGCGAGCCTCCTGGCGGGCCGTCTCGAAGGCGAGCTGATCGACCAGCTCGCGGTGCGTGTCGAGCGCGTCCTGCGGGCCGGCGGTGAGGTCGTTCACGGCCTGGGTGAGCCGTTGCTGCCGCCCGAGCCGGCGCACGGCGGACTTCAGCTTTTTGAGCTGCCGCAGGTGCTCCTTCTCCGCGTCCTTGATGCGCTGGAACTCTTCGGGGCTCATAGCCGGGGTCGGATACTGGATGTCGGTGATCGGGCGGGGGGAGCGGCGCGCTCCGTCGTCCGGCGCTATTCCGTCTGCGTGCGTTCGCGGCCGATGGTCTTGGGGGCCTGCTCGGCCTCCTGCTCGGGCA
>JAWWAN010000298.1:0-5295 GCA_033721675.1 Rhodothermales bacterium
ATCGACGCGATGGGGTCGACGGCGGCGACCTCCGTCCGTCCGTCGCCGGTCTGCTGCACGATGACGTTGCACGGCAGCATCGTGCCGATCTTGTCCTCGGCCTGGAGTGCCTGGTGGGCAAAGTGCGGGTTGCACGCGCCCAGGATCCGGTACGGGCGGAAGTCCACGTCCAGCTTCTTCTTCAGGGTGGCCTGCACGTCGATCTCGGTGAGCACGCCGAAGCCTTCTTCTTTCAGCGCCTCGGTGACGTGCGCGATGGCGTCGTCGAAGGGGAGGTCGAGGGTGCGGGCGTGATAGTAGGTGCTCATGGCGGTATGGGGTCTGGGAAGATGCGTCGATACGGGAGCAGGGGGGGCGGCCGCCCGGCCGCCCCCCCGGCCCAGCTGGTGCTAGACTTCGACGACGACGGTGCCCTTCTGCATGTCCATCCCGCAGACGAACGTGAAGGTGCCGCCGGCCTCCGGCGTGAACTCGATAGCGACCGGCTCGTCTATCGGCAGGGCCGTCTTTTCGACGTCGAAGGCGGGGATGCGGACGTGCTCCAGGCAGTCGTCCTGGGTGCGGCGCGTGAAGACGAGCCGGGTGGGCACGCCGCCTTCGAGCTGCACCGCGCGCGGCCGGAAGCCCAGCGTGGTGGCCTCGATCTCGAGCACCTGGATGCCGTCCTGCATCTGCGGCGCGGCGGCGTCGGCAGCGGTGGCGGGGGCGGCGTGCTCGTGCGCGGCACCGTCGTGGTTCATGGCGTCGTGGTCCATGCCGTCGTGGTTCATGGCGTCGGCGTCGTGCGTGGCGGCGGCGCGGTCCGCGTCGGTGGGTTCGGCATCGCCGCCGCAGGCGGCCAGGGTGAGGGCGAGGAAGAGGACGGCGGGGAGGCGTTTCATGCGGTTCATGGTCTGTGTGTGGTTCAGGGGTTGATGGTTCATGGGGTGGAGGGACAGAGGGGGTTAGTATCACGGAGAAGCCGGACCGGGAGCGGGGTGTCTCGGCGACGCCGAGGTGGGCTCGCCATCGCCGGAGGCCGAAAAGGCGGCGCCGGGCGGTGGCTCTGCGAAGAGCGGACGCAGGCGGCGACGCTGGATGAGCACGTAGCAGGCGGGGAGGACGACGAGCGTCAGCAGCGTAGACGAGGCGAGGCCGCCGACCATCGGGGTGGCGATCCGGCGCATCACTTCACTGCCGGTGCCGGTGCCGAGCATGATGGGCAGCAGCCCGATGAACGTGGTGAAGACGGTCATCAGCTTGGGCCGGACGCGGTCCACGGCGCCTTCTTCGAGCGCCGCGCCGAGCGCCGCCGGCGAGGTCAGCCGCCCCTCCCGCCGGTAGCGGGCGACGGCTTCGTCCAGGTACACCTGCATCACCACGCCCGTCTCGGCCGCGAGCCCCGCCACCGCGATGAAACCGACGGCCACGGCGACGCTCAGGGCGTAGCCCAGCGCGACCATCAGCCAGACGGCCCCGACGACGGCGAACGGCAGCGTCGCCATCAGCAGCGACGCCTCCCAGGCGTTCCGGAAATGCAGGAACAGCAGCAGGAAGATGAGGGCGAGCGTGATCGGGATGAGCACCTGCAGGCGCCGCCCGGCGCGCTCCAGGTATTCGTACTGCCCGCTCCACCGGATCGAGTAGCCCGCCGGCAACGCCACGCGCTCGGCCACGGCCACCTTCGCGCGTTGCACGTAACCGCCCACGTCCACGCCCTGCTCCAGATCCACGTAGACCCAGGCGTTCGGGCGGGCGTTCTCGCTCTTGATCATCGGCGGCCCCTCGGCCGTGCGGAGCGTGGCGAGCTGCCCGAGGGGGATCTGCGCGCCCGTGGGCGTCGGGACGAGCACCTGGCGGAGGGCGGGCAGGTCGCTGCGCAGCGCGCGTGGATACCGCAAGTTGACGGGGTAGCGCTCCAGGCCCTCCACCGTGGTCGTCACGTTCATGCCGCCCACGGCGCTCTGGAGCACGGCCTGCACGTCGCCCGTGGTGAGGCCGTAGCGGGCGGCGGCGGCGCGGTCGATCTCGACATCGAGGAAGCTGCCGCCCATCACGCGCTCGGCATAGACCGAGAGCGTCCCCTCGACGGGGCGGAGCGCGGCCTCGATCTCTTCGCCCAGCCGCTGGAGCGTGCGCAGGTCCGGCCCGGCGATCTTGAGGCCCACCGGCGTCTTGATGCCCGTCGCCAGCATGTCGATCCGTGTCTTGATGGGCATCGTCCAGGCGTTCGTCAGGCCGGGGATCTGGATGGCGGCGTCGAGCGCGGCCACGAGCGCCTCCCGCGTCATCCCGTCCCGCCACTCGGAGCGGTCCTTGAGGAGGATCGTCGTCTCGATCATGGTCAGCGGGGCGGGGTCCGTGGCGGTCTCCGCCCGCCCGATCTTGCCGAAGACGCGCTCGACCTCGGGGAAGGAGGCGATGATGCGGTCCGTCTGCTGAAGGATCTCGCGCGCCTTCTGCGGGCTGATGCCGGGGAGCGTCGTCGGCATGTAGAGCAGATCCCCTTCGTCGAGCGGCGGCATGAACTCGCTGCCGAGCTGGGGGAAGGGCACCACCGGCTGGCCGAGGAGCATCCGCTGGACGGGCAGCAGGGTGAGGGCGAGCAGCACGGCGGCGGCCCCGACCACCGCCCACGGCCGCCGCAGCGCCGCGCGGATGACGGGGCGGTAGGCGCGGATGAAGAAGCGGCTGACCGGGTTCTCGGCCTCCGGGCGGATGCGCCCTTTGACGAAGAGCACCATCAGCGCCGGTACGAGCGTGACGGAGAGGAACGCGGCCGCCGCCATCGCGAACGTCTTGGTGAAGGCGAGAGGTCGGAACAGCCGCCCCTCCACCTGCTCCAGCGTGAAGACCGGCAGGAAGGAGACCGTCACGATGAGCAGCGAGAAGAACAGGCTCGGCCCCACTTCTTTGGCCGCCGCGATGACCGCCTCGCGCCGGCGGGTGGCCTCCACGGCGGCGGAAGCAGGCTCCCCTCCGCTCTTCCCGCCTCCCCCTTCCCGCTCCAGGTGCTTGTGCGCGTTCTCGACCATCACGAGGCTGGCATCGACCATCACGCCGATGGCGATGGCGAGGCCGCCCAGGCTCATGATGTTGGCGTTGATGCCCAGCAGGTACATGATGCCGAGCGAGACGAGCAGGCCCACGGGGATCGTCACGAGCGCCACGAAGGCGCTCCGCGCGTGCAGCAGGAAGAGGAGCACGACGAGCATCACCACGAGCAGCTCCTCCCAGATCTGGGTGGTGAGCGTGTTCACGGCGCGCCCGATGAGGGCCGAGCGGTCGTACTCGGTCACCACCTCGACGCCCTCGGGCAGCCCCGGCGCCAGCTCCGCCAGGCGCGCCTTCACGCGCTCGATGACGCGCATCGCGTTCTCACCGTAGCGCATCACCACGATCCCGCCGACGACCTCGCCCTCGCCGTTGCTCTCGGCGATGCCGCGCCGGAGCTCCGGCCCGAGCTGCACCTGCGCCACGTCGCCCACCGTCACGGGCGTGCCGTTCTGCGTCTTGAGCGGGATCGCGCGGAGGTCGTCCATCCCCCGCAGGTAGCCCTTCCCGCGCACGATGAACTCGCGCTCGCCCAGCTCCAGCAGGCGCCCGCCCACGTCGCGGTTGCTCTCGCGGATACGCATGGCCACGTGCGTGATCGGGATGCCGTAGGCCGCGAGCTTCTGCGGATCGACCACCACCTGGTACTGCCGCTGGAAGCCGCCCACCGCCGCGACCTCCGCCACCCCGTCCACGGCCTGCAACTCGTACTTGAGGAAGAAGTCCTGGATGGAGCGGAGCTGGGCGAGGTCGTAGGTGCCCGTGGTATCTCGGAGGCTGTACTGGTAGACCCAGCCCACGCCCGTCGCATCCGGCCCGAGGGCGGGCTTGGCCGACTCCGGCAAGCTGCCGGAGACCTGGTTGAGGTATTCGAGCACGCGGCTGCGCGCCCAGTACATGTCGGTGCCGTCCTCGAAGATGACGTAGACGAAGGAGGTGCCGAACATGGAGTAGCCGCGCACGGTCTTCGCATAGGGCACGCTCAGCAGGGCCGTCGCCAGCGGGTAGGTCACCTGTTCCTCGACGATCTGGGGCCCCTGCCCCGGGTACTCGGTCTTGACGATGACCTGCACGTCGGAGAGGTCGGGGATGGCGTCGACGGGGGTGTTGACCGTCGCCCACGCGCCCGCCACGGCGACGAGCAGCGTCGCCAGGATCACGAGCAGCCGGTTACGGGCGCTCCAGCCGATGAGGCGTTCCAGCATGGCGCGGGTCAGGAGGGATCGGGGTGGGCGTGGCCGGCGGCGTGGTCGTGCCCGGCCGGGTGGCCGCCGCCGTAGCCGCGCAGGCGGTCGTAGTGGGCCACCTGGCCGGGGGTCAGGAGGCGGCGCATGGCGAGGTGGGCGTTCAGGTGGGCGAAGCGGAGATCGGCGCGGAGCGTGCCCAGCTCGGCGAGCACGGCGCGAACGGCCTCAGGCGTGGCGTCGCCGCTGGCGAAGAGGGCTTCGAGGGCTTCCTCGCGGCCGATGACGGCCTCGCCCAGCCGCACGGCCTCGGTGCGCATCGCCGCCATCACGGCCTCCGTCTCGGCACGCTGCTCCGGGGTGAGCGCGAGCGCGTCGGCCAGTTCGAGGACGTGGCGCGGGCCGGGGTAGTGGTTGAGTTCGGCGGCGAGGGCGAGGCCCATCCCGTCGCCCCGGCGGAGCGCGGCGAGGTCATCGTCCGAAAGGGCCTTGATGGAGCGCGTCTCCTGCCCGGCGTAGGGCGAGGGCGCCGTCTGCGGGATGGCCTCGGCGTCGGGCGAGTCCGGACGGCAACCGGCGGCGGCCAGGAGGAGCAAGATCAGGACGGAGCGTAGCATGGCGAGGCGGAGCGGGTTGGATTGCAGAAGGGAATTCATCGGTCGTCTCCGGCTACGCGGTAGCCCTCGCGGCGGAGGTTCTGCCGCGCCTGCTCCACCGTCACTTCGTCGAGAACCATCCCGCAGACGGCGCACTGCCCGTCTTTGTCGACGATGTAAGACCAGTGCATGGGCGACTGGTAGACGAGGCCGTCGCCGTCCCGGTCGGCCCGCGCCGGGTCGACGGGGACGTTGGTGTAGCCTTCGAGCGTGAGGATGGCCTGCGCCACGCCCACCGCCTGGCGCTGCGGGTCGTCACAGCCGGCGAGCGCCTCCGGGGCGTCCGCCACGAGGTGGGGCGTCCCGGCGCACTGGTAGACGTAGCCGTCGCCGTCGGCGTCGGTGGCGTGGAGGTCGAGGGGGAGGGCGGCCACCTCGGGCGCTGCGTGGGCGGCGTGGTCGTGGTCGCCCTGCATCGCGGC
>JAWWAN010000299.1:0-5270 GCA_033721675.1 Rhodothermales bacterium
ACGCGCCGAGCAGGAAGGCGAGATCATGCGATGGTCCAACTTCCACTACCCCGGCCCGTCTTACGGCATCGCCAGCTACAGCAAGCCCGGCACGCTCCTCTCCACGCTCCGCGCCGTTCTTGGCGAGGAGACCTTCATGCGCGGCTACCGGATGTTCATCGACCGCTGGGCCTTCAAGCATCCGTATCCCTACGACCTCTTCAACACGTTCGAGGACGCCGCCGGGCGCGACCTCGACTGGTTCTGGCACAGCTGGTACTTCGAGACGTGGACGCTGGACCAGGCCGTGGCCGGCGTGACGATGGACGGCGGCCGCGCCACGATCACCGTCGAAGACCGGGGGCGCGTGCCGATGCCCGTCCGCCTCGCCGTCACCTTCGCCGACGGCAGCACGCAGCGCGTGGAGATCCCGGTGGACGTGTGGCTCGCCGGCGCCGCCGAGGCATCCGTCACGGTCGATGCGCCCGCCGCCGTCACCCGCGTCGAGATCGACCCGGACGGTGGCTTCCCCGACCTCGACCGCAGCAACAACGTGTGGATGGGTGCCGGCGGCCCGTAGCCGGCCTTTTCGGGAACCCGCCGGGGCGGCCCCGGTTTGCGGGCTCGCCTCTCTCGCATCGCAACGCACTGGTGACGGCGTCGACGCTCTTGCTACGGTTTAGCCCGGTCTGGACGAACACGATACCTGAAGAAACGGCCCCTCCCGCGCACGCGTGTAGGCCGTGACTTCGGTAGCCAAGCCGACCGGAGCGCCCGTACTCCTTCTCATCCGGAAGCATCGACCCCTCCCATGCGTCTGCGTCGTTTCTTGTTGCTGACCGGTGCCGTGCTCTGCATGGCGTGCCTGCCGGCCCGCGCCCAGGTGGCGGACGGCCCCTCGCTGACGACGGCGGTGCGCTCCGCCGAGATCAGCAGCGGCGTCTCGATCTCCAAGACCTTCTCCTACCACCTCCCCGTGGCCGAGCGGCAGGCCGTCGTGCTCAGCGCCGAGTACGTCCGGATGACTACGCTACCGGGCGAGTTGCGCAAGCAGCTCCCCGCCAAGGCCGCGTGGAAGTTCCGCGCGGTGCCGGTGAGCGTGGGCTACACCTACGCCCTCACCGACCCTGACCGCCGCCTGGTGCCCATCGTGGGGGCCGGCGTCTCGTATTATTTCTGCCGCAGCAAGCAGCTCCAGGCGCCGGGCGCCGGCGAGGAACTGATGGGAGTGATGGCGACGGACGACGGCCCCAGCTCGGCCTTCCACAAGCAGGTGGGCATGGGCTATGGCGCCTACGCCTCGCTCGGCCTGCGCCTCGACCTGAACCGCCACCTCTTCATGCTGGCGCAGAGCCGCGCCCGCTACGTCAACGGGCTGGCCTTCAGCGGCTACGAAGGCCCCGGGAGCGAGTTCACCAGCCTCGACTTCGCACTCGGCTTCGGCTTCAAACTCTGACGCCCCTACCTGCCGTCACGCGGCGGGCTCGTCGTCGGCGCGCGGAAGCCAGGCCCAGACCGTGCTGCCCTCGTCCGGCGTGCTCTCGACGTCGAACCGGCCCCGGTGCAGCTCTACCAGGCGGCGGGCCAGCGTGAGCCCCAGCCCCAGCCCCTGCTGCTCGAACTGCGTCCGGTCGAACTGGACGAAGGCGCCGGCGCGCTGCACCTGCTCGGCGCTCATCCCCCGCCCCCGGTCCGAGACCTTGAGCACGTAGAAGTCGTTGTCGCACAGCCCCGTGACGTGCACGGGCATGCCCTGCGCGGAGAACTTGAACGCATTGTCGACGAGTTCTTCGACGACTTTCTCGAAGTACACGTCTTGCATGCGGATCACGCCGTCGGCGCAGTCCACGTGCAGATCGTCCGTGCGGTCGCGCCGCTCGGCGATGGCCCGCGCCACGTCTTCGGCATGGCCTTCCACCCGGCTGAAGCCCTGCCCCATCATCGCGGTGCGCCAGACGGGGTCGGTGAGCGAGACTTCGAGCTGGGCATAGAGGTGGTAGTTCTCGACGAGGCGTTCGAGGCGCTGCCCCGAGACGTGGATCTCTTCGAGCATCCCCCGCAGCTCGCTCGGCTCGACGCTGTCGCAGACGTCGAGCAGGAACTCGGAGTACCCGAGGATGCACGAGAGCGGGGTGCGCAGCTCGTGAGGCAGCGTCCGCGAGAGGTTGCTCCGCAGCTCCTCGATCCGTTCCTGGTAATACTGGTTCTGCTCGTCGTGCCGTTCGAGGCGGGTGCGGACGGCCGTCAGCAGCTCGCGGGCGGTGAAGGGCTTGACGAGGTAGTCGTCGGCGCCCAGGTCCATGCCGGCCCGCAGGTCGTCGCGGCCCGCGCGGGCGGTGACGAACATGAAGGGGATGCTCATCGTCTCGGGCTGCTGGCGGAGGGCGCGCAGCACCTCGTAGCCGTCCACGTCCGGCATCATCACGTCGCAGAGGATGAGGTCGGGCTGGCGCAGGCGGGCCTGCTTGAGCCCCTCGCGGCCGTCGCGGGCGGGCACGACGAGGTAATCCTCGGCGATGAGCAGGTCCTGGATGTTGTCCAGGACGTCAGGATCGTCTTCGATGACGAGAATCGTGCGCATAGACGAATGGGGGGCGAGCGCCGGCCCCCGGCGGGATCGACAGGCAGAGAACAGGGGGATTACAGCGTCGTCGGGACGGAGTCTTCGCCGTTCCTCATCGCGTGCCCGGCGCTCTGCGGTTCATATAGGGGAATGCTGACCTCGACGACGGTGCCGCCCTCCTCCTCGCTCTCGACGCTGATGGCGCCGCCATGCAGCTCCACGGCGCGCGCCACGATGGAGAGCCCGAGCCCGGTGCCGGGCCGCGTCTCGGCGTTGGCGCCCCGGTGGAAGGGCTCGAAGATGCGCGGCAGATCCGCCTCCGGGATGCCGATGCCACGGTCGGCCACCCGGAAGACGGCGCGGTCCTCGTCGCGGCGCAGCCCCACCTCGATGGGGTGCTTCGGCTCCGAGTATTTGAGGGCGTTGGTGAGCAGGTTCGTCAGGATGTGGCGCAGCAGGTGCGGGTCGGCGAGCCCCTCGAAGTCGCCGGGGCCGACGTCGAGGGCCATGGCGCGCGGCTCGGCCAGCCCGAGGTTGACTTCCTCGACGATCTCGCGCACGAGCGCGTCGAGCGCTACCGGCCCCGGCGCGAAGCGCAGCCGCCCGGCGTCGGCCCGCCCGATGACGAGCACGTTTTCGAGCAGCGTCGTGAGCGCGTGGACGTTGGCCTGGATGCGCCGCAGGTGCTTCAGCGTGCGGCCCTCGTCCCACCGGTGGCGGAAGCGCTCGATCAGCTCGGCGGAGGAGAGGATGGCCGCCAGCGGCGTGCGGAGCTCGTGCGAGGCCATCGAGACGAAGCGAGCCTGTAGCTCGCTCAGCTCGCGCTCGCGCTCCAGCGCCTGCGTGAGGGCCGCCTCGGCCTCCTTGGCCTCCGTCACGTCCGTCTGGATGCCCACGTAGTTGATCAGCCGGCCGTCGTCGTCGTAGACCGGGGTGAAGCACAGTTCGTTCCAGAGGGGGGCGCCGTCCTTGCGGTGCGTGCGGAGCACCACGCGGCTCTCGGCGCCGGCGTCGAGCGCCTTCCGGAGCAGGTCCAGCTGGACGTCGGCGGCCTCGCCCTCGGAGGTGAGCAGGAAGAAGCCATCGCGGCCGAGGGCTTCTTCCGGCGTGTAGCCCGTCAGGCGCTCGAAGGCCGGATTGACGTAGACGAGCGGGAAGTCCGGCTGCGTGGCGTCGGTGACGAGGATGACGTTGCCGCTGGCCTCCACGGCGCGTTCGAGCAGGCGCATCCGCCGCTCGGTGCGCTTGCGGGCGCTCTCGTCCCGCACGAGCGCCTCGATGCCGAGCGTCCGGCCGTCGCGGTCGCGGATGAGCGTGGCCGTCACGAGCGCGTCGATGCGGCCGCCGTCGCGCCGGCGCAGCGGCACCTCCACATCCTGCACGAAGCCGTCGGCGCGCACGTGCCGGAGCATCCGGCGGCGGTCTTCGGGGTGCGCGAAGTGCTGAGCCAGCGGCAGGTGGGCAGGGAGGGCGAGGGCCTCCGGGTAGCCGAAGAGGGCGTAGGCGGCGGGGTTGGCATAGGCCACCTGCCCGTCGAGGCCGAGGTAGACGATGGCGTCGCGCGATTGCTCGAAGAGGCGGCGGAACTGCTCGCGCGAGTCTTTGAGGCGTTTCAGGATGCGCCAGGACGGGACGAGGCCGAGGAAGAGCAACAGCAGCGACGCCCCCAGCACCCCCCCGAGGACGAACCAGCGCACCTGCCGCGCCGCCGCGCCCATCGTCATCGAGAAGGCGTCTTCGAGCGTCGTCAGGTTGACGTTGAGGCGTTCGACCTCGCGCAGCAGCTCGCCCACGCGCGCCGGCGCCGGCGTGCCGGAGGCCACCTCCTCGCGCAGCAGCTCGGCCACGATCTGAAGCTGCGCCACGAGCAGGTCTGCCTCGCTCCACAGCCGGAAGGCACGGCGGCCGTGCGCGGTGCTGCGCAGGAGCCGGTAGGCCGATACCGCCGCGCCAGACTCGCCGGTATAGCTGCGCCCCTGCAACAACCCCTCGCGGATACGGGCGGCCTCCGGGTGCGTTTTTTCCAGCTCGACGCGGGCCTGCCGGTAGCCGAGTGGCACGGCGATGGCCTGGCGGTACTTCTCGAAGTACTCGTCCTTGCTGCTCGTGGCGTACTGGTGCAGGTAGTAGACGGCGTCCTTCTGCGCCTTCGAGTAGAGGGCCTCGGCATTGGTCGAGGCCCGCGCCGCCGAGAGCACCTCGAGGCCGATGAACGTCACGCCGGCGATGCCGACCACGGCGCCCACGAAGAGCGCCGCCAGCAGGACGTACTCCCGGGCGTGTGCGATCCGGTCCAGGTAGCGCCGGGCGGCAGCGCGCGTCGGCGAAGGCGCGGCGGCGAGGGAAGGGCGCGTCATAACAGGGTCTCCGGCCGGTCCCGGGAGGAGGGCGGTCGCCGGCCCGGCCCGCAGCGCCGGCGGCCCGGGTAGGGGCGGCGCGATCCATGAGCGAGGGGGAGCGACCTGTGCTTCCAGGGTATCGCCCGCGCCCGCGCTCGCTTAAGACGAAGGAACGGCGGGGTAGGATGGGCCGTGGTAGCAGCCAGACGCCATTTGGTTCCCCTGCGGCGGGCCGGAGGGGCCTGCGCCGGCGTGCCTACTGGGTCCCGCGCAGCACCACGGAGCCGTTCTGCGCCCGCAGCGTGATGCGGCCTTCGCCGCTGCCGAGCACACCGCGCACCGTGCCGCCGGTGGTCTGCGTGTCGTCCACGCGCTCGGTCAGCGTCACG
>JAWWAN010000300.1:0-5249 GCA_033721675.1 Rhodothermales bacterium
ACGCCTTCGAGAAGCCGTTGACCGTGATGGTGCGCTCCTGCATGCCGTCCAAGGCGGCGAACGAGACGTGCTCGGCGTCGAAGACGACGTGCTCGTAGATCTCGTCCGAGAGCACGTAGACGTGGTCGTGGCGGCGCAGCACGGCGGCGAGGGCCTCCAGCTCCTCGCGCGGGTAGACCGAGCCGGTGGGGTTCGAGGGCGAGCACAGGATGAGGAGGCGCGTGCGCTCGGTGAGGGCCGCTTCCAGCGCCTCCGGCGTGAGGCGGTAGCCGTCCTCGACGGCGGTGGGCACCACGACGGGCGTGGCGCCGGCCAGCCGGGCCATCTCGGGGTAGCTCACCCAGTAGGGCGCCGGGATGAGGACCTCGTCGCCGTCGCGGCAGAGCGCCAGCACGGCCAGCGCCACGGACTGCTTGGCGCCGTTGGAGCAGAGGACCTGGCCGATCTCATACGTGAGCCCGTTATCCTGGGCGAGCTTGCGGGCGATCGCCTCGCGCAGCTCGGGCAGGCCCATGTTCTCGGTGTAGTGCGTGTAGCCCTCGCGGATGGCCCGGATGCCGGCCTCGGCAATCGGCGCGGGCGTGTCGAAGTCGGGCTCGCCGGCCGAGAGGCCGATCACGGGCCGCCCCTCGCGGCGGAGCTGCTTGGCCCGCGCCGTCATCGCCAGCGTGGCCGAGGGCTGCATCGCCGCGACGCGCGCGTTGAAATCGAGCATGGCCGGGTGCGTATTCATGATTCCAGGATGAGGGTTCGGGGGCCCGCCGGGGTCGGCTCGCGGAGCACGGCTCGCCTCCGGAAGATAGTACGCCGCACGCCGGAGATACTACGCCGGCGCGCGAGAAACCGTCAACCCTGCCGCCCTCCCCCGTCCTCCGCCTTCGCGTGCAGCGCCTCGACCACCGGGGGCGGCACGAAGGGCGAGAGGTCGCCGCCCCAGCGGTGGACGTCGCGCACGATGGTGGAGCTGATCATGGCGTGCGCCTCGCCGGTCATCAGGAAGACCGTTTCCAGCTCCGGGTAGAGCTTGCGGTTGGCGAAGGCCATGCGGAACTCGTAGTCGAAGTCGCTCACCTGGCGGAGGCCGCGCACCAGGGCCGCCGCGCCGCGCGCGCGGGCGCGGTCTACGATGAGCCCTTCGAAGGCTTCCACCGTGATGCCGGGCAGGTGCTCGGTGCAGCGGCGCACGAGCGCCACGCGCTCCTCCACGGAGAACAGCGGCGTCTTGCCCGCGTGCACGGCGATGGTCACCTCCACCGCGTCGAAGAGGCGCAGGGCGCGCTCCAGCACGTCCAGGTGGCCGTACGTGATGGGGTCGAACGTGCCGGGGTAGAGGGCGAAGCCGCGGCGGATGGGCATGGCAGAGCAAGGCGAGCGAGGCAGGACGGGCAAAGCTACGCCACCGGGCGGACACTTCCTCGCCGCGCCCCGGGCGGAGGCCGGCCTGCGCGCCGGCTAGTTCTCGACGTCGTGCGTGAGCAGGTCGTCCAGGGCGGCGCAGAGCTTCTCGGCGGTGAACGGCTTGGCCATGAACTGGTTGGCGCCGGCGTCGAGGGCCTCCTGGGCCTGCCCGTCGGCCATGCCGCTGACGGCCAGGATGGGCACGTCCGTGCTACGCTCGCGCAGCGCACGGATCGTGGCGATGCCGCCCAGCTCGGGCATCATGATGTCGGTGACGACGACGGCCACCTCGTCGGCATGCGCGTCGAAGACGGCGAGGCCCTCCCGGCCATGCTCGGCGGTGACGACCTCGTAGCCGGCGCTCAGCAGCGTCTCGCGGGCCGTCTCGCGGATGAACGGCTCGTCGTCGATCACCAGGACCAGTTCGCCCCGGCCCTCGCGTAGCGGCGCGGGCTCGCCCGGCTCGGTGCGGCGCTCGGCCTCCTTCTCGGCCACGGGCAGATAGACCTGGAAGGTGGTGCCCATCCCCACCTCGCTGCGCACGTTGGCGAAGCCGCCGTGGCTCTTGAGGATGCTGTAGACCGTCGAGAGGCCCAGGCCGGTGCCCTTGCCGACGGGCTTGGTCGTGTAGAAGGGCTCGAAGATCTTGTCGAGCACCTCGGGCGGGATGCCCTCGCCGGTGTCCGAGACGGAGATCATCACATAGTCGCCCGGCTGGGCGTCGAGGTGCATGCGGGCCAGGTGCCTGTTGAGCGTCACGTTCTCGGCGCGGAGCGTGAGGCGGCCGCCCTCGGGCATGGCGTCGCGGGCGTTGACGCAGAGGTTCATCAGCACCTGCTGGATCTGCGTGGCATCCCCCTTGACCTGCCACAGGCCCTCGGGCAGGTCGGTCTCCACCTCGATGGGGCTCGGGAAGGTCTCCCGCGCCATCTTCTCGACCTCGTGCACCACCTGGTCCGGCGGGAGGGGCACGCGCTCGCCCTGCACGCCGCGCGCGAAGGCCAGAACCTGCTTGACCATGTCGGAGCCGCGCTGGCCGCTCTGGTGGATCATGTTGAGCGTGCGGAGCGTGCGCTCGTCGTCGGAGAAGCGCTGCTGGAGCACCTTCACGCCGAGCATGATGGGCACGAGCAGGTTCCCCAGATCGTGCGCGATGCCGGAGACGAGGCGGCCGATGGACTCCATGCGCTGGGCGCGCAGGAACTGGGTCTCGAGCTGCTTGCGCTCGGTGACGTCTGTGTTGATCACCAGGACGGAGCGCGGGTTGCCGGCGCCGTCGCGGACGAGCGTCCAGCGGCTCTCGACGACGACCTCCTCGCCGCCCCGGGTGCGCTGGCGCAGCTCGCCGCCCCACTCGCCGTCGTCCTTCACGGCGCGCTCGGCCTCGCGCAGCTTGGCGGCATCCGGCTCGTAGAGGCGCTCGTTGATCCGCTGGCCCTGCACCGCCTCGGCCGGGTAGCCGGTCAGCCGCTCGGCGCTCTTGTTCCAGTAGATGACGTGCCCGTCGAGGTCGTAGGCGCTGATGGCGTCGCGGGCCTTGTCGAGGAAGGCGGCCTGCTGGCGGATGCGCTCGTCGGCCCGCTTGCGCTCGACGGCGTAGCGGATGGAGCGTTCGAGGAGCTGGACGTCGAACTCCCACTTGACCAGGTAGTCCGAGGCGCCGGCTACCATGGCCTGGAGGTCCACCTCGCGGTCGCCCTGGCCGGTGAGCAGGATGACGGGGGTCTCGCAGCCGGTGGCGACGGCCTCGCGCAGCAGCTCCAGGCCGTTGCGGGCGCCCAGCCGGTAGTCCACGAGGGCGACGTCGTAGCGCTGCGTGCAGAGGCCGTCGAGGCCTTCTTCGTAGGTCGTCACCCAGTCCAGCTCCGCCTCGATCGTGGCGGCGCGTTCGAGCAGGCGCCGGGCGATGAAGAAGTCGTCTTCATCGTCTTCGACGAGGAGGAGGTGCAACAGCTCGTTCTCCATGGTACCGTACTAGTTGCGCGGCGGCAGCTTGACGATCTCGAACCAGAAGTCGCCCAGGACCTTGATGGCCGTGGCGAGCCCCTCGAACGTGACCGGCTTGGTGACGAAGGCGTTGACGCCCAGGTCGTAGCTCTGCAGGATGTCCAGCTCGGCCTGCGAAGTGGTCAGCACGACGACGGGGATGCGGCGCAGGTCGGCGTCGGCCTTGATGGCTTGCAGGGCCTCCCGGCCGTCCATGCGGGGCATGTTGAGGTCGAGCAGGATGAGGCCGGGGCGCGGGGCGCTCTCGGGCTCGGCATACTCGCCTTTGCGCATCAGGTAGTCCAGCAGCTCCTCGCCGTCCTCGACGTACTTGATCGAGTTGGCGAGGCGGTTTTTCTTGAGCGCACGGATCGTCAGCAGGCGATCGTCGGGATCGTCTTCGGCCAGCAGGATGACGATGGGTTCGCGGGATTCCATCAGGTTGCGTCGGGGTCAGGTTGAGGCTCGGGCTGGCGGAGCGGGAGCGTGAGTTCGAACGTGGCGCCCTCGCCGGGCGCACTGCGGGCGGTGATGGTGCCCTGGTGGCGCTCGGCGATGCGGCGGCAGATGGCCAGCCCCATCCCGGTGCCCTTGTACTCGCCACGGCTGTGCAGCCGCTGGAACGGCGTAAAGATACGGTCGAGGTACTTTTCCTTGAAGCCGATGCCGTTATCGCGCACGTAGATGCGCACGCGGGGCGGGGCGTCGTCGGCGTAGCCGGTGCCCTCGTCGACCTCGGCCCAGACGCGGACGACGGGGCGCTCGCCCTCGCGGTGGAACTTGAGGCCGTTGCCGATGAGGTTCTGAAGCACCTGGCGCATCTGCGTCGGGTCGGCCTCCAGCATCGGCAGGGGTTCGACGTCTACGGTGCCCTCGACCTCGGAGATCTGGATCTCGAGGTCCGAGAGCACTTCGGCGACGATGCGGTCGAGGTCGACGCGCTCGAAGGGCTTGGCGCGCGTGGTGACGCGGGAGTAGGCGAGCAGGTCCGCGATCAGATCCGACATGCGGGCGGCGGCGTCCTGCATGCGTTCCAGGTAGTAGCGGCCCGCCTCGTCGATCGTCGCGCCGTAGTCCTCCCGCATGAGGTCGGCGAAGGCGCGGATCTTGCGGAGCGGCTCCTGGAGGTCGTGCGAGGCCACATACGCGAAGTCCTGCAGCTCGCGGTTGCGCTGTTCGAGCTTGCGGTTGATGCGTTCGAGCTGTTCCTGGGCCTGCCGCCGCTCGGTGACGTCGCGCTGGATGCCCACGTAGTGCGTCAGGGCGCCGGTGGCGTCGTGGAGGGGGTAGAGCGTCAGCTCGTTCCAGAAGAGGGTGCCGTCTTTGCGGTAGTTGCGGAGCGTGACGCGGGTCTGGCGGCCCTCGGCGATGGCGCTGCGAATCTCCTGGATGGCGGCCTGCCCGGTATCGTCGCCCTGGAGGAACCGGCAGTTGCGGCCCATGGCTTCGTCCACCGCGTAGCCGGTCATGCGCTCGAAGCCGGGGCTGACGTAGACGAGCGCCTCGTCCGGCGCCGTCATGTCGGCGATGGTGATGCCGTCGACGGAGGCGGAGGACGCCGCTTCGAGGAGGCGCAGGCGCTCTTCGGCGCGGCGGCGCTCGGTGACGTCGTGCGCCGTCCCGTACATCCGCAGCACGGTGCCGTTTTGCGCGTCCAGGACCACGTCTCCGTCGCCGCGCAGGATGCGCTCTTCGCCGTCGGCGCGCGTGATGGTGTGGTAGAAGCTGAAGGGGTTCCGGGAGGCGAGCGCCTCCTGGATGAGCGCCTGCACGCGCGCCCGGTCGTCGCCGACGATGCGGCCGATGTAGGAGTCGAACGTGATGGGCTCCTCGTCCGGGTCGACGCCGAAGATGCGGTAGAGCTC
>JAWWAN010000301.1:0-5244 GCA_033721675.1 Rhodothermales bacterium
CGGGGCGGCCGCGAAGGCCTCCCAGGCATACGGGCGTGCTGCGACGTCGCGGAGCACCCGCCCCCGGGGCGCATGCGGCGCCTCGGCGGTGGCGAGGGCCACACTCCGGGCGGCCTCCGGGGCGTGGACGCGCTTGAGCACGCGGTTAGGAGGCGGCATCGGGCGGGCGGGTCGGGTAGCGGTTCAGGGGAAGCTCGGGGCAACGCACGCTAGAGCATCTGCTCGGAGCCGGCGGAGCGAGAGAGCGAAATCTCCTCGCGCTCCTCGAGGTCCTGGGCGGCTTCCAGGATGCGGCGCTGCGCCTCCTCGACGTCCGTGACGCGGGCCGGCCCCATCAGCTCGACCTCCTCCTGGATCGTCTGCGCGGCGCGCTCGCTGACGTTGCCGAGAATCTTGGCCTGGAGCTCGTCAGAGACGGCTTTGAGGGCGAGGGCCAGGTCTTTCTGATCGACCTCCATGAGCAGCCGCTGCATGTCGCGGTCGGCGATCTGCACGAGGTCGTCGAAGACGAACATATGGCCCTTGATGGCGGCGGCCAGATCGGCGTTGCGCTGCCGAAGCCCTTCCATGATTTCCTTCTCGGCAGACCGGCTGGTGTTGTTGAGCACCTGTGCCACGGCCTCGACGCCGCCGGCGGTCTTCGCCGCCCCGACGAGCGAGCCGATCTGCTGGCGGATGACGTCTTCGACGTCGTGGAGCACGTGCGGCGCGGTCTTGCCGAGCGTGGCCAGACGGCCGATGATGTCTGCCTGGATCGCGCTCGGCATCTCCGACAGGATGGCGCCGGCCTTACGCGGGTTGAGGTGCGCCAGGATGAGCGCCGAGGTCTGGGGATGCTCGCCTTCCAGGAACGCGACGATCTGCTCCGTCTCCACAGCTTGCAGGAGGTGGAAGGCCGAGACGTCCATCGCGGCCTCCACCTTCATCATCACCTCCTCGGCGCGGCTCTCGCCCAGGGCGTCCTGCAGCGTGGCGCGGGCGAAGGCGGGACCACCCTGGGCCACGTGCTCGCGCGTCATCCCGAGGTCGCGGTACTCCATCAGCACCGTCTCCACGGTCTCGCTCGGCACGCGGCGCGTGTGGGCGATCTCGATGGAGAGCTTCTCGACTTCGGCGTCGCCGAGGCAGGCGAGTACCTTGCTGGCCACTTCGGTGCCGAGCGAGATCAGCAGCACGGCGGCCTTGGTGGTGCCGTTGAGGGCCGGCGGGGCGGTGGTCACGGGGGCGTCGGTCATGCGCGGGCGGGCTCGGGCTGGAGGTCGGAGAGGATCCAGGAGCGGATCAGGTCAGCGGCGTCTTCCGGGTGGGCTTCGATCTGCGCCTTGACCTCCTCGAAGAGGTGGTGGCGCGCTTCGAGGCGGGCGCGGGCCTCGGGCGAGAGCTTGCTGGCGTACAGATCCCCGGCCCCGGCCGGCGCGTCGTCGAGCGCCGGCGCCTCGGCGGGCGGCAACGCGGCCGCCCCTCTGGTGGGCAGGGCTTCGGCCGGCGCGTCGGCGGCCAGCACGGCCGGGGCGGCATCCTCGGCGGCAGCCGCGAGGGCGTCCGGGACCGGCGCGGCGGCCAGCGGCGGCGCCGTCAGCCGCACCTTCTCGGCCTCGCTCATGCGGCGCGTGGCCGAGCGGACGAGGAAGGCGGCGGCGAGCATTGCCAGCACCATCAGCCCATACCGCAGGTAGCCCTGGATCTCTTCGCGGCGGCGCTGCTCGCGCAGCTCGGCCAGCGTCTCGGTCTCGCCGCTGGTGTCGAACAAGGTCTGGTGGAGCGCGAACCGGTCGCCGCGCGTGTCCTGAAAGCCGACCGCGTTCTTGACCAGCCGCTCGATCTCCTGCAGTTCTTCTTCCGGGTAGGGCTCGAAGGTCGGCGCCGCCGGCTCGGCCTCGTCCGCCTCGGCATCGGGCGCGGGCAGTTGCTTCTTGTAGTTGAGGATGACCGACACGCTGAGGTCGGCCACCTCGCCCACGCTCTTCTCGGAGCGCTCCCGGGTGCGGCTGAGCTCGTAGTTGCGGACGGACGAGTTGGCCGTGCCATAGCCCTCGGCGCCGCCCTCCTCGATCTTCTCCTCGCTCACGACGGTCGCGCTCTCCGGGTCGATCACCTCGCGCTCGGCCACGGAGCGCGTGAAGTCCAGCGTGGCAGCCACGCGGACGATGGCGTTGCCGGGGCCGAGGACCTGGTCCAGCATCGTCTGGCCCTTCTCGGTCAGCCGCGTCTCGACGGCCTGCTGCATCCGCAGCTGCGTGGAGCCGGCCGCCAGATCCGGGTTGCCGGCATCCGGGGACGAGAGCATATTGCCGCGCGCGTCGAGCACGGTGACGTCGGCGGGGTCGAGGCCCTCCACGGCGCCGGAGACGAGCGCGGCGATGCCCTCGATCTGAGCCGGCGCGAGGCGGCTGCCGCGCACGAGCTGGAGCACGACGGAGGCCGTCGGGCGGCTCTGGGCGCTGCGGAACGGGCTGCGCTCGGGGACGACGAGGTGGACGCGGCAGACCTCCACTTGGCGGATGCTCGCGACGGTGCGCGCCAGCTCGCCCTCCAGGGCGCGCTTCATGTTGAGTTTCTGGAGGAAGTCCGTCATGCCGAGCGTGCCCTGGTCGAAGAGCTCGTAGCCGGCCGGGCCGTCCGAGACGAGCCCCTCGCCGGCAAAGCGCAGGCGCAGTTCGTAGACCTCCTTGCGGGGCACGAAGACGGCCGTGCCGTTCTCCCGCAGCTCGTAATCCACCTTCTGCTCGTTGAGCGACTCGACGATGCGGCTGGCGTCGGCCGGTTCGAGACCGCCGAAGAGGAGCGTGTAGTCCGGCTGCCCGGTCCAGTAGGCGACGCCGCCCAGCACGGCGACGCTGCCGAGCAGGAGCGCCCCGAGGGCGGCCCGCTGCCCGGCCGACAGGCGCCCGAGGAACTGCCGCAGGTTGAGGAGGAAATTCTGCATGGGTTCGGTTAGGAGGCGGGAAGCGGGCAGCGGGAAGGGCCTGCGATGGGGCCTGCGCCGCCCGCCCGCCTACCGCATCGCTCAGACCTGCATCCGCATCAGTTCTTGGTAGGTCTCCAGCATCCGGTTGCGCACCTCGGTCATGAACTGGAGGTAGAGCTCGGCCTCGTTCATCGCGATGACGACCTCGTGCAGGTTCTCCTGCTCGCCCGAGACGAAGGCCTCGACCTGCGCGTCGGCGCTCTTCTGGGCGCCGTCCACGCGGTCGATGGCGTCGGTGAGGGCCGCGCCGAAGGCGTCGCCGCCGGGCTGGGGCAGCGCGCCGGGGCGGTCCGGGCCGCCGGGGGCGGCCTGCCGGAGACGCTGGAGCTGGGCGACGGTCATGGACATCAGCCGGTGAGGTCGAGGCGGGAGCCGAGGGCGGCGGGGCGCAGCGTCTCGGCGCTGCCGCGGGCGCCGTAGAGCCGCAGCGTGAGCGTCTCGGAGGCGGGGAAGTAGCGGTCGATGAGCTGCTGCTCGCCGCGCGAGAGCCCCTCCGCCGCGGGCGTGGAGGGGGCCGCCGCCTGTGCCGGCGCGGCGGCCGGGGCGGCTTCTCGCGGGGCGGGCGCCTGCCGCGAGGGCTGCACGTAGGGGTCGAGCCGGGCGCTCAGGTAGGCGTCGATGCGGTTCGTCATGGATCAGATAAGGCTCGGTCTGCGGAACGGAGAACGGCGGCGCGGCCTAGATCTCCAGCGTGCGTTTGTACATCTCCTTGGCCGCCTGCACGGCCGTCAGGTTGGCCTCGTAGATCCGGTTGGCGGACATCATGTGCCCCATCTCCTCGACGACGTTCACGTCCGGGTAGGCCACGTAGCCGTCGGCGTCGGCATGGGGATGGGCAGGGTCGAACTCGTAGCGCAGCTGCTCGCGCTCCTCGACCTCGGCCATCGGCCCCATCTCGATCTCCGGCAGGCTGCGCCGCAGCGAGAGGGTGTCTGCGTGGCGGGGGTCGGAGGTGCGGAGGGCGGTCTGCATCCGGTCGAGGAGGCGGCCGAAGCGCATCTCACGGTCGCCCAGCGCCTCCTGCACGGTCCGCTTGACGGCGTAGGGCGTGCCGTCTTCGGTGCGCGTGGTGGTGGCGTTGGCCACGTTCTCGGCGGCGGCCCCGAGGGCGAGCCGCTGCGCCTCCATGCCGCGCGCGGCGGTGCGGAAGACGGAGAAGAGACGGTTGGGAGGGAGCATGGTCTTCAGGATAGAGGCGAGCGTAGACGGGCGGGCACGGGGCAGGCTCAGCCGCTCCGGCCGGTGATGCCGGTCCGCATCCGGTCGAAGTGGTGGCGGAGGGCGCGGCTGGCAAGCTGCGTACGCATCTGCGTGTCGGCCATCTCCATCAGTTCGTCTTCGAGCAGCGGCGGCCGGTCTTCGGCACGCACGCGCGGGTCCACCTCGGTGCCGTCGCGGGGGCCGGGCACGGCATGGCGCACCTCCTGGAGGGTCTCCTCGAAGGAGACCGAGAGGCGCTTGTAGCCCGGCGTGTCCAGGTTGGCGACGTTGCCGGCCACGGCCTGGAGGCGCCACGAGTAGGCCGTCATGGCGCGCGAGAGCAGGTTCAGCGTCGGGGTCTTCATCGGAGCCGTCGGAAGGCGGGTGCATCGTTCGGGGGCCGCCCTGATCAACCACCGTGCCACAGCCCGACGCGCCCCGGAACGCGGCGTTATCGATTCCTTCCGCGCCGTTCTTAAGTGCGCCCGCGCCCGCCCCCCCCCCGGCCGCGGGCACCCCGACGCGGAAAAGCGCGGTCGCGTTCGGAAAGAATTGCCGGCGGCGGCGCATGGAGCGCGCCGCCGCGCCGGGGCAGGCGCGCCGGAGAGCCTGCCGAGAGACCCCGCAGCCGCCGCGCGGCGGCGCACCCTGCCGGCACGCCGGAGGGCTGGCACAGGATTTGACCCCGGCACGGACCGGCGCCCCACCTCCCCGGGGACGGGGCACGCTCCATCTCGAAATCCGCAGTACCTCGATGCTTCGAACCGACAGGCACCCCGTCGCCGCAGGCCCGGACCTCGCTGCCCACACGGCTCCCCGTGCGCGTGCTCAGGAGGAGGTCCCCCTCGGCGGCCTCGCCCGCGTGCTCTCCCACCGCATCCGCAACCTCCTCGCCGGCATCGAGGGGTGCGCGGACCTGCTGGGCGACACGCTCGGCACCCGCGAGCAGCGCGAGCTGGTCCTGCGCATCCTCGAAGGCAGCACCCGCATCGAAGGGCTGCTGGCGGACGTGCAGCGCTACAGCGAGCCCGTCGAGGCCGTCCCCAGCCCCATCGCGCTGCGGTCCGTGGTGGAGC